>JAKQGS010000045.1 GCA_029556045.1 Pseudomonadota bacterium
GGTGTGGCTGCGGGATGGGGGGCAATGCTGTTATGTGTCGCAGTTTGGTGAGCGTTGCCCTGAGAGGAGGATGCTGGAAATCGATCACAAGACGCCGGTGGCCCGGGGCGGTGGCCATGACGCGGATAATCTGCGGCTACTTTGTCGTTATCACAATCAATCCATGGCGGATCAAGTATTTGGGGTTGAATGGATGAGCCGCAAACGATGGGCTGGATTAAATCCCGATTGAACCACGGGTATGAAAATCAGCTCGGGATTTTGCGGCTGAATTCTAACAGCTCACGGCTCCCGATTTAGGGGGTTTGCCCTGGCTATTTTGGCCTATTCCCAGGTCATGCTATCCACACATTTGGCGGAAGACCCAATTTTTTAGAATTGGCTTCTATGCAACGTCTCGTTTTTTACGAGCCTGATCAACATCGTACTCAGCCTGCAAGCGCACCCACATTTCCGCCTCTGTCCCTAGGACTCTTTCCAACTCCAGAGCAAAATCAGGGCTGATCGATCTCTTGCCGTTGATGATTTCATTTACCTTCCGGTGCGCGCAGCCTATTTCTTCCGCAAGTTTGGTTTGCGTCCACCCCAACTGCGAGAGATAAATCTCACTCAATATTTCTCCAGGGTGTACGGGATGTAAATTTTTTAACATACCAACCTCAATGATAGTCAACGATTTCTACGTCAATAAATTCGCCGTTCTTAAATTCAAAAACGATTCGCCATCCACTTGATCTATGAATCGTTAGGCTCCATTGACCACGCCTGTCACCCGTGAGTTTATGCAGCCTAATGTCGGGAGGACTTCCTTTCAATCTAAGGTTTTCCAGCTGAGTGGAAGCGTTCATGAGCATCAGGAGGAACCGTGTTCTTTTCCATAACTCGCGAGGAAGCTTTTTGGACTCCGCTGTACTCCAAATTTCATTGGCAATCTTACCCTTTAGCGATCGAATCCCCATGGCAGCCTCCCGTCGCCATTTATTACACTATTCGGGATAATGGGTCAAACAATGTTTGCGCGGTTTCTAATCACTCTCCTTTACAGACCCCCGCCCCTCCCGTATATTGCAGCGGTTTTCCCGCGCAACTCAGGAGAATCCCCCATGACGCAGTTCTATGGCCAGTCACCAAAACCCTTTCTCATCGTTCATGGGGGGGCTGGTAGCCAGGACCCTACCGGGTCATGGCTGGACCAGGCCACTCAAGACATCATCCGCATTGCTAGGGAGGCCGCCCAGCAGCTTAAATCCCCGGCACCCCTCGATAGCGTAGAAAAGGCCCTGGCGGGGATGGAAGCCAGCGAGCATTTTAACGCCGGGTTGGGATCTGCCCTGCAGGCAGACGGCCAAGCCCGCCTGACCGCGGCCCTGATGGACGGGACGCCCCAGAAATTCTCCGGAGTGATTTCCATCACCAACGTCAAACACCCGTCCCGCCTAGCCCGAGCCCTGCAGGACCGCTCGTCCCGCGTTCTGACCGGCCCCGGACATGATCTGCTGGCCCGTTCCATGGGAATACCGGTGGACGACCTCGTCACCCCCAAGCGCCTGGAGCGTTGGATACAAGCCCGTCGGGAGCAAAAAATCGGTGACTGCGATACGGTGGGCAGCGTTGTTTGGTCCCCCAAGGGGCAGTTGGCGGCAGGCACCTCCACGGGAGGTCGGGGTTATGAGTATCCTGGCCGCGTCAGCGACTGTGCCACAGTGGCGGGGAATTATGCCTCATCGTTTGCGGCCATCAGCGCCACTGGCGTCGGCGAAGAGATCGTGGATGATGCGGTTGCCGCCCGTATGGAAACCCGGGTTCGGGATGGACAATCTCTGGAACAGGCCAGTCGCAAAGCCTTCACGGAGGCCTCGGCCCGGCAAAGGGGCTACGGATGGATCGCTGTGGACCAGCACGGGCATTGGGCGGTGGCCCACACCACCCCAGCCATGACCTTTGCGGTGGTCACCCTGGAAGGGGATGTCCTCGCCTCCTCCTGATTGAAGGGGCGTCCTCCAGAACATGGGCATCAGTGGTAGGTCGGAGCGACTATACGTTATTTTTACGTAATTATATTATTTTAAGTACTTATTTATCAATATGTTACACCTCTTAGCTTGAGGTTCATCGGCAAAATACCGTATAAACAGCACGGGGTAGAAAACGAAAAAGCGAGGGATCCAGAATGTCAGCAGCAAGAGATAAGAGACAGGAAGTGCGGCTGAACTCCGAGGAACATGAGCTCATCGAAAAAGCTGCAAGCTGGAAAGGTTTGTCGGTTCCCGACTTCCTGCGTTCCGTGGCTTTGGAGATGGCGCGAGCAACGCTTAATGATAAAAACTTCCACGAGCTTTCGACCCGCGATTGGGAGGCGCTGAACGCTGATCTCCATAATCCGCCGGAGCCCAATGCTGCCCTGATCAAGCTGATGAAACGCGGGAGATAACGTTGCTGCGACATCAAAAGATTGATACCTCGATCCCACTCGAAGAGTTTGATTGCGGAAACCAAAAGCTCAATCAATATCTCCAAAAACATGCTTTGGAAAACGATCGACGAGGGATTTCAGCCTGCCTCTTGTTTTTCAATGAAAGCAACCAACTCGTTGGATACCTCTGCTGGAATGCCGCCTCGTATGGCAAAGAAGGCTTTCCCCCCAAGGAGGCCCGCGGACTTCCTGGATACCCAATTCCCGCCCTTCTCATCTCCAGACTGGCGGTTGACATAAAGTTTAAAGGCAAAGGCTTCGGAGGGGATCTACTTTTTTTCGCGTTCGAGCACGCGATTGTGCAAACCCAAAATCCCACTGCCCCTGCATTCAGGTTCCTTGTGGTCGATGCGATCGATGACACCGCAATTTCTTTCTATAAGCATTTTGGTTTTAAGCAATTTTCCGCACCACCCTCAAGGCTCTATATAACAATGGGAACGGTGATAAAGGCCTGGGAATCTCAAACCTAGGTTCAGATCACCCCATCCTATGCTATCTCTGTTGCTCTCGATCAGACCTGAAATGCGAAAAGCCCGCGGCTGCAGGCTTTTCGTGGATTAAATTATCAACTGTGGGATTACTGGGCCAACTTCAAAGGCTTGAATTCAGGATCATCCTCTTGGCCGGCTGCTGTCGCACCCTTGCCGTAAAGACGCTGGATGGCTTCCCCATCCTTTTCGATGATCGGGCGCGGGGGAAACCAGCTATCGACACTATTGAAGCTGTTTAGGCTTTCTCCGTTGCGCATTTTCTTGACCAGTGACAGGTTACGCTCTTTTCTCAACAGACCGGATTTTTGGAATGAAATCGTTTTCATGCAACTACCTCCTCTTCCCAAATGCTCGAGTCTTATCGGGAGACGGTAATAATTCTTGAGGGATTTCTTTCGGTCTCTGTATGACTTTTGTATCCTATTGTTTTTAAAAGCAAAAATCCCAGGCAAAAGCTCTGCCTGGGACGATATTTTTAAAAAACTCACGTTCTGACGCGGTTGCCGTCAGGTTTTTAAAGGCCGACCTGAACGCCCAGCATAATGCTGCTGCCGCCAGCTTTGACATCATTACTGGAGGTAATGGTTGAATCCGTGCCTCCAACCGTCAGTTTATCCGCTTCCAGCTTGGTGTTGAGGATATCGTACTCCAGCAGGATGCCGATCAGCGGTGCCAGGGAATAATTGATGCCGATGCCAATGGGGGTGCCCTTGGGTTTATAGGTGGTTTTTTGCTTCACCGTCAGCGGCCCCTGGGCCAAATCGCTCTCCTGGATATAGGCGCCGATCAGG
>JAKQGS010000056.1 GCA_029556045.1 Pseudomonadota bacterium
CGTAGGCTCAATCAACCAACTCTATTCACAAACGGAGGATGACTATGTTTACCCATTTACTTCGCAATCGCAACAAATTCGCCCGCCGTCTCTCTGGCCTGGCCATTGTCTTCGCGGCTGTCATCATGACCACTGCCAGTGTGAGCGCCAATGGCAGTAACTGTTTTCAAGTCCGAGGTCACTATGATGAACACATCGCTGGGGAAGGTCAATTTGCCGGTACGTTTCGCGGTGCCATCAAAGGGGACTTTGCCACCACGGTCATACCGCCCTTTCCGATTATTAATCCGCCTGTCAACAATGTCGCCCTTTTCTATGCAAACACTGTTCTCTATGCCAAAGTGCATGGCAAGCAGGGTGACCTGCTGATCGCCAATGCGGGCGCCGTCCAACTCACTGGTGACGGCAACATCGTTGACGTGCAAATCATTACCGGCGGTACGGGCGAGCTGACCGGCGCAACCGGCACCATCCGGGCCAGCGGCCTCTTTGACTTTAGTGCCGGTGAAGGGTCATCCGAGTATGAAGGAATGATCTGTCTGCCGTAAATAACCTACTTGGCCTCATCCCCGACCTTCTCCCCCAAGTGGAGGAAGGGTGCAAACCTCCCCTTTCCCACGTTGGGAGAAGGTCGGGAGTGAGAGCCAAACACCAGAAATTTAACTTCCCCAGACCAAAACCAGGGAAAGAGTTTCCATGAAAATCAGTTTGTTTTTTTCAGCCCTTGCGCTTATTGTCGGATTGATGCTGTTTCGTCCCGAATTGGCTTCGGCCCAACGTCCGCTGGGCGACTCGGCCGTCTTCGCTACTGTGCCATCGCCTGGCTTCCCCGAGGGCATTGCCGTGCGCGGTAATACGGTCTACGTCACGGGTCCGGCCAACTTTGGGATCTTCACGCCGTCTGCCGTGTGGGCCTATAACCTCAAAAACGGTTCCTTGGTCAACACGTTTCCGATAACACTGCAAGATCCGAATCCAGCCGTGCCAAAAGGTCTTTCGGGCGCGGCCTTTGGCCCCGATAGCAATCTTTATGTGCTTGAGCCATTTATGGGTGTCATCCTGCGCCTGCACCTGGACGCCAATAACACCCAAGAGATATTCGCTGGACCATTCCCTGCACCAGGCGGACCGGGCTCCTCGTTGATCAATGAGGTGATCTTCGATGGACACGATAACCTGTACGTCACCGATTCATTCCAGGCAACCATCTACCGCGTTCCTGTCGGTGGTGGGACGCCCGCTGTGTGGTTTACCGACTCCAGGTTGGTCGGCGATCCCAGTTTGCCCTTCGGCGTCAACAGCATTCGCATTGACAAAAACAACAAGAATCTTTACCTGTCGGTAAGCGTTCAAAATGGCACCCGCAACGGCCTTATCTATCGTTTACCCCTGGTGGCGAATCCCACTGCCGCGGATCTGGTTGAGTTTCATCGCTATACCTTTCCCGACGCGGTTACGGGTGGATTCCCTGGGCCGGACGGGATCGCCTTTGGCAAGTCGGGCAAGCTCTACGTCGCCATGACGACTCCCAACCAGATCTCGGTATTGCGCCCGGATGGCACAGAGGAGATCCGCTACGCCGGCCCGGCCGCCAATCCCGGTGGGGCGCTCAATCTGCTGCCCTGGGTGAATCCTGCCAGTATCGCATTTAACAAGCACGAGGGTTCGCTCCTGGTGACCAATCACGCCAACCTCACGACCTCACCGGACCCCAGCCTGTTTGCCGTCTTTGAGGTGTTTGTAGACGACGACCCGCAGCCCTTACCCTAGTACATTGTCACCGAGACTTTGAGGGGCTAGGGCGTCCCGTAGGGACAGGTGAGGAGCTGGTAGAGCAGCAAAAACCATGCTCTTACCACAACCGCAGTTTAGGAATAAGTTATTTCGCAAAAAATCGAGGGAAAAATGAATACTGAGAATAAGATGGCCATGACGGCTACTATGTCATCGGCTGCAAAAATGGATGTAATGATGGACAGTATGATGGATGGAGAGATTATGGACGCGATGATGCCGGTTATGCAGCCGGCCGAGATTTATGAGCGCATTGCATCGACTATGAATAGCCACGATTTGGCCGGCATCATGCGGCTCTTTGATATCGATGGTACGACTGTTCCCTATCCGGGCCAACCTGCCGTGACCGGAATGGACGCCGTCCGTGGCGTGATGGAGCAGTGTCTGGCTATGCAACCCCACATCAGCTACGAGAACCCCAGCGTGATTGTGGCCGATGACATTGCCCTGCTGCGCTCGACGTGGCGTCTCAACGTGACCGGTCCCGACGACAAGCCCATCGAAGTAAAGGGTAAAGGTATTCAGGTGGCCCGGCGGCAGATGGATGGCTCATGGCGCATTCTGATCGACAACCCGTGGTGCGCCGAGTAGGCCAGATCTGGAAGTGGTACGCGGATAGATGCAGATAAACGCTGATTTCCCCGCCGAACGCAAAAATCTGTGTTTATCCAGTCAATTTGTCTCCCGCTTCTTTCAAATAATGTGTGCCTATTCAACAGGTTAAGTCAGTGTCACTTACATAAGGAGTTAGGCAATGAAAAGAGTTCTTGCTGTTCTCTCACCCGTGTCGTTAGTGGCTTTGATCGTAAGTGTGGTGATGCCATCTGCTGCCATGGCCGCACCAGCGGAGCCGGTACATTTCGACCTCTGTTATGTGCAGGACGCCAATCTGGTTCAGTACACCGTCCCCTGCGAGGCGCATTGGGTATACAAAACCGACGGCAACGG
>JAKQGS010000076.1 GCA_029556045.1 Pseudomonadota bacterium
CGGGAAGTTAGAGGAAATCATCGCGCGTGGTGGTAAACAAGCGGGGCGGTGGCCCTCGATCGTGAAGGGTAAGGAATGGTTTGCACAGAACGTCCCGACCGAGGCCGGGGAACCCTGCGAAGAGATGCGCAAAACAAAATAGAAGGGGCATGTTGAAATGATGATCCCGCGATTTGCAGATGCTGTTTTTGAGTCAAAAAAAACGGGTGAGGCTGAGTCATGAAAGTGTCAAATTCAACTGAAAAAGACCTTGCTTTATTTACCCGGCCAATTGACCAGGCGCAGCAGGAAATCGCGGGGGCTGCAATTCGAGAGTCTGTTTTGGAAATGTTTGAGGATGGGGAACTTCAGCAAGGGATTGTGGAGTTCGCCTGGAATACGGCAGTCTTTATTTTATCATCCCAAAACCTGCTTCATCCAGGGATGGATTTGACCGTCTCTTCATCCCAATTCGTGAAAATAACAGAGCCTGTTTTTAAGAAATTACTGGAGGAAATCAATCAGCATGAACACCCCTATCAACCAAGTGACAATTAACGCAAATCTGGTGGAAAACCCAGAGCTGCACTACACCAACAACGGCAACCCGGTGACGACGTTCAGAGTGGCGCACAACAAACCCGTCTACGACGGCGGCAAGGGCGGCGGGACCGTGTTTCTGACGGTCACCTGCTGGGGCGGCCTGGCCAAGGCTGTTTCAGCGATGCCGAAGGGCTCGCACCTTACGTTTTACGGCGGGCTCGATCAGCAAAACTGGAATGGGCCGGATGGTAAACCCCGGTCTCGGTTGGTCATGGTCGCCCAGGCGGTGACATCTAGAGCCATTGGATATGTCGTCAAGGAACAGGATTACGAGCCTGGAAACGGGTCCAAATCGCGTCCGGAGGATCGGCATAGGTATGAGCCCACAACGACCCAGGCGGAGCCATTCTAAGTATGGCCAGACGATCCAACAGGCTTGGGCCAGCCATGGCAAAGAGGGTCTTCCCTCGCACTTGTGAATCCTACGGGCTACCGATCCCGGAGATGGAGGTCGCTTTTGCGAGGGAGGCCCTTGGTCGGCGCTGGCGTTTCGACTACGCATGGCCGGAGCGGATGGTCGCCCTTGAATGCAACGGGGGCGTCTTCACGCCGTCCGGAGGGCGCCACACCCACGGGGTTGGGTACGTGAAGGACCTTGAAAAACTCTCCTGGGCTGCGGCCCTTGGCTGGCTGGTCATCCAACGCATTCCGCAGGATCTTAACACCCGGGAAACGATGGAGATGCTGAAGAGGGCTTTTCAAGCCCGCGAAATTCCACGAGAATGAACCAACATGTTAGTTGATTTTCCACGCCATTTGGGTATCTTTGAATCAGGACCGGCTTACCTGGAAGTCATGAGCCAGGGACAGCCGAAACCTTTCCGCGGTTGCCGGTCAGTTTTCTCTTTCGGAAAGGCGCATTCTCTCCGGAAAGGGTGTTTCGCATGAGCCCCAAGCAGGGACAGGGTTGGGTGAAAATTCACAGGTCTCTTT
>JAKQGS010000079.1 GCA_029556045.1 Pseudomonadota bacterium
GTCCTCGCCTCCCGCGCGCCTAGCCATCCTATTGATGAGACGACTCCCAAGAATTGATCAGCCTTCGATCTTTTCAATGATCAATTGAATCATCTCATCGCTGTTTTGATAAAAGTCCCGCAAGGAATAGGTTTCCATAAACCATTCTGTGATGGGATCCTTTTCGCCTTTTTTGGCTTTTGATACCAGGGCGGGATAGGTTGAGGACAGCTCAAGCAGTCTCTCCATCACGCCTTTGGAGGATTCATTGCTAGCAGGATATTTGGCGCGCAGATAGGCAAAAATAAGGTGCAACACGACGGGATCGGTTTCTTCCGCCAATTCAAAGGCATCCGCTCCCTGGAGATTACCGTTTTCAAGTCCTTGCAACAAGCGGCTGGCATTGCGGATTTCGCTGTTAATATCCATCGTCTTATTTCCTGCATTACGGGTAATGGATTAGTGTTTCCCATTCATAGTATCATAGAAAACAGCCGTGTTGCTTACAAAGGTTTATAAGGCTGAAAAAATTGATTCATGCCGATGGCGAATCCCCGTACACCGGGGTTGTCCAGGCTCCAGGCGTAATCAATGCGAAAAACCAGCCGATGGACCTGAGGAATGGCCAGGCGTACCCCGACACCAGCGCTGGTGCGTAAATTGTCCTTGAGGTCATCGAGCCGAAATGCCGCCGCGCCGCTATCAATGAAGGCCAAACCCTGTACCACGAGGTGGGAGAAACGTGCCTGAATTTTTCGCAGTTCCAGGTTGGTATAGGCCGCTTGATTGCCATACAGAACTCCATCCGGAATGCCGCGGATCGACTCAAATCCCCCCAGAAAATAGAGGTTCTGTAATGAACGGGCATTGGTGCTGCCCAAAAGGCCATGGAGTCCCAAATTCCAATCGGAGCCTATGCTCACAAAATAAAAAGCTTCGAGCTCTGAACTGGTAAATTGATTGTCCTCATCCCACAATGGTCCCGCGGCAGCCATGAATCTCAGACCATCCATATTCAGTTCAGAGATGTTGATATCGTCCAGGATCAACTTACCCTGTATCGCCGTCGAATGGGTTCGTTTGGAAGGTAGCTCGATGTCTTGAGGTGGTAATGTGTTGAAGGAGCTATTGTCAGCGGTAAACAGGGCAGGCTCCTGGGCCCGTATCTTGAGGTCTAGGCCGGCCTGCCAGACTCTGGACTTTTGATGCATATCCGATGCTTCCAATGGCATGGTGAAGTACGTGCGCAGCATGCTGGAACGGCTGTCAAACCGCCCAATCGTCTTGTCCTGCGTGTCAAAGACATCACGAATGCGATTGTCTTTCCAAAGTTCAAGGCCGATTTCATGTTTACCCTGCAGCCAGCGTGGGGCTTTCGCCCAGACGACGCCACCCCATGGGGCGTTACCATATTTGCGCCCTTCAGCCCCCACCGTCCACAATTTGCCAAAGGTATGAACATCATAAACTCCCACCACAGCCAGCGGGGTACCGCCACCGAAGGCCCCACGTACGACGGGAATCGTGGTCCATTTCTCCAATAGGCTGATATCGAGGCGATATTGACCCGGATGCCCCATCAACTGCTGTAGACGCACCCGCACAAAGGAAAAGGCTTCCGTATTGTGGATTTTGGCTTCGAGACGGGCCAATTCTGATCGTGTGATAGAGGCTGGAAATTTCAGGTTCAGATATTCCTGCAGCCATTGGAGGTTGGTGCGTCTGGCGCCATCCACCCGCCAGGTGACCACTTGGTAAGGACGATCCTGGGTCAGGAGGTGGCTCTCCGGTGTCGTGGCATCCAACGGCAGCGGATCGATGGCCGTAGCATCCGGCGTTGGTTCAGCGGCAAAAGTGACAGTGGAGGAGGTGAAACAACCCAGGAGAATAAGACAAACCAGTCCGACAAATGTCAGGTCAATGAGGCTGTCTTTATGGACGACCGTCACAAATAGGGATCTTCCTGATTGAGATAATTCTGCACATAGTCCCGCACACCTGCTTCCAGCGTCACAAATGGCTTGGTATAGCCGATATCGCGGCGCAAACGGGTGAGATCTGCTTGTGTGTAATACTGGTACTGGTTGCGGATGGAATCTGGCATCTCGATCCACTCAAATTTAGCGGTTTTATCAAGTGCCGTAAATACGGCGCGGCCGAGATCCGCAAAAGAACGGGCTTCACCGGTGCCAAGATTATAAAGTCCTGACACGGCGTTTTGGCGGTTGCTGTACATATGGAACATCACTTCCACCACGTCCTTGATATAGACAAAATCTCGCTTTTGGTCACCGTGGACAATGTCGGGGCGGTAGGACTTAAATAATCGCAGTGAGCTGCTATCTCGTACCTGGGGCAAGGCATGGAACACCACACTGGCCTGTCCCTCTTTATGATACTCCTGCGGACCGTATACATTGAAAAATTTGATCCCGGCCCAAAATGGCGGGGCCTGCTTCTGCCGTGATACCCAGAGGTCAAACAATTGTTTGCTGTAACCGTAGGGGTTGATAGGACGCAAATCATGGATGGCATCAAGCCCGTCGGTAAAGTCGCTTTCCTTCGCCCCGTAAGTAGCGGCAGAGGAGGCATAAATCAGGGGGATTCGATGGGCTGTGCAGTAATGAAAAATATCCATGGAATAGTGGACATTATTGGCTAGCAGAAAATCCATGTCTTTTTCAGTGGTGGAGGAGCAGGCCCCCATATGAAAAACAGCGTCGACCTTGGGGCCACCCGCCAGAAACGCATTGAGGTCAGCAATGCCGATTACATCGGAAAAGCGGCGTTTCACCAGATTTTTCCATTTCACCCCAGAGCCCACCTGATCGACGATCAGAATGTCGTCAATACCTGCCTCATTCAGGCGCCAGATCATGGCGCTTCCGATGAAACCCGCTCCGCCGGTTAATATAATCATAGGTGTGCTTTATTTCTTAAAGGCTCGAATCTTTTTCACCAGGCCTTCCAGCTCAGCATCTGACACCATCGCGCCCCATGGGGCCATGGTGGCACTCAGGCCAACTGAGGCTCCGCCTTCTTTGATAACTTTGGCAATACGGGCGTCATCCACTGAACCCTGCCATGCGGCGTCGGTAAAATCCCGCGGTTTGGGACTCATCGATGCGGCGGTGGGTGAGTTCGCATCCCCATTGGCACCATGGCAGCTGGCACAAAGGGTCTGGAATTTTTTATCAATAGGATCACCGCCCTCACCGGCAGCCACCGGTGTTTCAGGGATTTTTCCCTCTGCGGTTAATTTGGGATGAGAGGCATTGGCTAGTTTTTGCTCAGCTTCAAAACGAGCCTGATCAGGACGGGGGTCATGCTGCTCGGTGCAGCTGCTGCAGCCAGTTATATAAGCCATTGAAAAAAAAGAAATAATTAACGAAAGAGCCGATGTGCGCATGAAGTCTCCCTCAACCTGACGCATTTTGAATATGGGCGGAATTTATAACATACCTGCGGAGGCTTTCAAATCGATTTTGTTAGGATAAATGGATGCCTAACCTCCGTCAATTATTCAGCTTGAAAGGTGAGACGTGCCTGTATCAATTCGCGCGTTTTGCTGATCCGATCAGAGCCCTCGCGGTAGTTAAAATTCTTATAAAGCTGATCATAAGCAGCACTGGCATATTCCATCGAAAATCGAAGTCCATCGCTCAGCAAAAGTCCCCCCCCAAATGTGTAGGATGTCTGCTGGATTTTGCCGGACTGGGAGGCAATCTGCTGACAGGTCGGATCTGCAGGATCGGCACATTCGCTAAAAAACTGCAGAGAACTAAGTTCGCTGGTGCGGGATTCATAATCAAAGGCAACAAAATATTTAGCCAGCACCAAAAACGAAAAATTGGCCGCCACAATCGCATGGGTGAGGGTTTCGGCGCGATCGTCCGGACTTTCAACATAAAGATCATTTAATTCGAGGCGACGTGACGTGGAGGCATAAAAGTCCGGTGTCAGGGTATGCTGGTTTTTGCTGAGATCATTTTTCGTGGTCTTTTGCATGCCAAGCGCTGCCTTTAGGCCGCGGGCCTGCGGGTGGTTTCCATCGAGAATCAATGCGACAACCATACGCTGCGTGGAAAATCCAAGTTTGGGATCATCTGAAGCAACGGAGCCCACCAGCCATTCAAAAGACTCAGAGCCGTAGTTGTTACCGTCATAAGACAGACCGAGCTTCATTTTAAAGCCAGGCGTGATTCCTGCCAATATGCTGATACCACCATATTGTTGCGGGTCCATGTTGTGGAGGCGCTCCCCTTCGCCATTGCCAAGAGCCAGCGTGACTGTGATGCCATCGAGGGGAGGCAGGTGATATTCAGCCACTAATGCCAGCTGATCCCATGGCGCTCCCTGCATCGATGAAGCCATGGCCAGACCGCTGGTGGAAGGAAGGCTTGCGGTACCGGGAAACTGCTCTAGGCGGAGGTTGAGGCTGGGTCGAAAGCGCCAGCTTAGACGGAAAAAATCGAGAGCATACTTAAATGTGCCATCACGACCTGGTGTTTCCTGATCCGTCAGGCGTGGGAGATGGGCGCGATTTTTGACGGGCGTGCCAAATGGGTCGAGGATCACCAAAGCGGATACTTGCGGTGACAGGGATTGCCTTAGGGCAAGATTGATGGAGGAGATATCAACACAGCCCTGCGTTGCCCCTTTGTTGCGGTTAAAATTGTGTGTGCAGTCAAACGTTGCCCCTAGGTTCACCGCCGATGAAGGATGTGTGGGAGTTGCTTCAGCCGCATATGACCGGTTGGTGCTGATCAATAGGGGTAGAATCAAAAGCCAGCTTGCTAGCCGTACAGAACGAGTCATGCCTGATCTCCATTAGCTATGGGAGTCTATTTGGTATTTGAGCTCCAGCGATAAGCGACCCAAATGGGAGTGTGCATTACCATTGGAGCGGGTAAAGGCACCGATCTTTTCGCCATTGCGGTTTTTGACACGCCACTCATCGGAAAAGAACAAACCAATTTCCAGAGGATCTGCGGCGCGATGCAATAGTCCAATGTCAAACTGCCAGCCTGTATGGACTTCAACGGCAGAAGTATCATCCCGCAAATGGCGATCGCTGATGCCATAATGAAAGCCCATGGCGGCTTTATTGTGGGGATCGAGATGCTGTGTCAGGCGCAGGGAGTGACTTTGTTGCTCAAGCTGGACGTGGGGTAATGAGGTTTTAGCCCAGTTTTCGCGGGAAAAGCGGGTGTCAAATCCAACCTGACCATGTATAAACGCCAACCGGATTGGTGATTGGATGACGACGTTTCCAAATAATTCATTCTTGCGACCGGCGGTCAGTTTACTACCCAATAGCCCGACTGTGAGGGTGTAGGCCACCCCGGCCGGTGTGGCTACGCTCGCTTGCAGGGCTCCCCCTGCGTAGGGATCCTCAGCAACAAATCCTTCGTCAAAAGATCGGTCATTGCGCTGTATCCGATTGGCGCGATCGTCACGGCCCTGGAGAATCCAAAAGCTGTATGCCTTGTTTACCTGATCGATGAGTGGAGCTGAAGTCCCGGTGACTGGAGCGATGCGCTGCTGACGCATGGTCAGGCGGACTGCAGAAAACGACTGTGGTAACAGTGTTTCAAGTCCAAATTCCAGCGGTGAATAACCCTCCATCCCTGGTTTATTGAGGTTGGCGTAAGTTCCGACAGCGAATTCAAAAGCGTCCTCTCGATGCAGAGCCAATTCATATTGATCGACGAACTCCAAGGGGCGCTTTGCCCGGTAGGTGTCCCCACTGCGGGTATCGACCTCCCGATTAGTGCCACTGGCAACATCGGCATGGTTGCTCAATACATCGGGCCGTAAGGTAAACGATAATTGCGATGCACTTGGCGTGGTCCAGCGACCATCCAAAGAGAAATAACGAAGACCCAGGGTGCGGTAACTATCGCCGAGGCTTTGCGTGCTGCCCTGCTGGTTACGCAGGGTCCAGGCATCGTTCAATCCGGTGCGGGTATCGGGTTTTCGGAGGCGGTCATTATAGAGCAGACTCACGGTAACATCATAATCAAAGGAGGTTGATTTTGGGGTGGCTAACGGCGGCACATCGACCTGCGCGGCGATGGTTGGCGAAAACAAACCACTCATCAAGAAGAATATCAACGTCAAATGATGCGCTGCGACCATAGAAAAACCTCTTTTCCGCCAAAAAAATGGCGATCAATCATTGACGCAAATGCCATAGCTTTGACAGCGACCGTCAAAATCTCATGTCAACCTTTAATTAAATATCAAGTCTATGGAAAGACGACAGTGAAATCAAAGTCTTTTAACTTTGTCGCGTGGAAGAGACCGTAATTCCGGGCCTTAATTGCCGTCTTTGGCGTTCTCCCCGTCACGATTTGGCATCTTCAGGACGTCAACCTTTGGCACATCTCTTGAAAGGGGCGCACTAGAGGTCAAAATTATGGCAGACGATAAAAGTAAAGAAAAAGATAAAAAAAGCAAAGATGCGGCGACAAATGAAGGTGCTGACGAAGATCTGGCGAAAGCCAAGAAAAAGCGTCTAATCATCATTGGGGCGGCTACAGGAGTTGCAGTCGTTGGGCTGGGAGCCGGTGCAGCCATGTTTCTTGGTAAGGACAAGAAGCAGGGCAGCGGCGACACTGTACACACGGAAGCCGGAACCGCGGAGGCCCCCAAAGGCGATGACCATGCCTCTGATGAGCCGAAGGACGAGCATGCCACTGAAGAAAAGAAGGATGAGCATGCCTCCGAAGAAAAGAAGGACGAACACACCGATGCGAAAAAGGATGAGCACGGTGGTGAAAAAAAGGATGACCATGGAGGAGGAACCGTGGTCAAAGCAGAAGAAACCTCCCAGTTGGCCGATTTTGGTCAAACTTTTTCGCTCAGCACCTTTCACCTGAACCTGGGTAATCCGCTTGAGAATCGTTATGTGCGTCTTGAAGTCTCCGTGGAATATCGTGGAGGGGAAACACAAAAGTCTGAATTGACACAGCGGACGCCCCAGCTGCGTGATGCTGTCGTCAGTATCGTCAGCCGCAAAACTCGCGAGTTTCTCCTCTCACCAGATGGCAAAGACCAATTGCGTAAAGAGATCCTGACCCGGATCAACCGCTATATGACTAAGCCGGTCGAGGCCGTCTATATCACCGATATCCTGATCGAATAAGAGGGGGACGCATTGAGTCAGGTCCTATCACAGAGCGAAGTTGATGCGCTGCTTTCTGCCGTCTCCGATAATCGGATTGACGGTGTCGAAGGCGGAGAAGAAGACAGTCTAAAAAGCGGCGTCGTTCAGTATGATCTTGCCAACCAGGATCGTATCATCCGCGGCAGGATGCCAACGCTTGACATCATTCACGACCGTTTTATCCGGCTTTTTCGGGTGACGCTGTCGAACTCGCTGCGAAAAATGGCCAACCTGAGCGTCAACTCCACCGGACCTTTGAAATTTTCTGAATTTATGAACTCCCTGCCTTTGCCATCCTGCCTCAATATCCTGCGGCTGGATCCCCTACGTGGGGCAGCGGTGATGGTCATTGAGTCAAAACTGCTCTATGCATTGGTGGATAGTTTTTTCGGTGGAAATGACGTTCCCTATACCAAGATTGAAGGAAAGGATTTTACGCAAATTGAGATCAAAATTGCCCGTCGGGTGGTGCTTTCAGCTATCGATGATCTTGAAAAAGCGTGGGAGCCGGTCTACCCCCTGAAAATTGGTTACAGCCGTACCGAAATTAATCCCCAGTTTGTGGCGGTTGTTCCCCCCAGCGATGTAGTTATTGCCACGACATTTGACGTCGAACTGGAAAAAGTTTCCGGTACCATCAAGATCGTGATCCCATATGCGACGCTGGAGCCGATTAAGTCAAAGCTCTCGGTTGGTTTTCAAAGTGAGCAATTGGAAGTCGACTTTATCTGGATCAACCGCATTAAAGAACAGATCATGAAAACATCGGCCAATATCCTCGTGAAATTAGGAGATGCCAATATTCAGGTGCGCGATCTGATGCACCTGGAGCCGGGTGACATTATTCAACTCAATACGGATGCCACACTGCCGCTGGAAGTTCTGTGCGAAGGGATCCCAAAATTTAAAGGCGTACCCGGGATTTTAAGGGGTAATCGCGCCATACGTATTACGGAAACACTCTTTGACGTTTAAGTTCAAAAGGAGGAACCATGGCTGCCGATGAAATGAGCGCCGAAGATTTTGGCCTGGGCAGTGATTTTGACGAAGCGTTGGCTGATGCTGCAAAAGACGGTGGTGAAGCCGGTGGTGAGGGCGGTGAAAAGCCCATAGTCATGACAGCCGAAGATTCCCGTCTCGCCAAAATGGACTTTAGTAAACTAAAAATGATTTTGGATGTACCCCTCAAGGTGTCTGTTGAGTTGGGTCGGACCAAAATGCTCGTCAACGATTTGCTCCAGCTGGGTCAAGGCTCGGTCATTGAGCTTGATAAAATCGCCGGCGAGCCCATGGAGATACTTATTAACGACAAATTGGTAGCCATGGGGGAAGTGGTGGTGGTGAATGAAAAGTTCGGGGTACGCTTGACTGACGTGGTTTCGCAGTTCGGTCTGGGTGATCTTCAGGCAAATGAGGCATGAGCGCGATGATGTGGAGGCAGTACATGAAATTGTTGTTATGCGGTTTGATGATCGGCGCAGGCATGGGTGGGTCGTTTGTCCACGCAGCGGAAACTTTAAATGGGAAGAATACACCGGCAGCTGCACCAGAAGCCGACAAGCCAGCGATTGAATCCAATCTTTCTGTCAGCCCTTTGACTCTCGGCGCGATTGATGCCACATCAGATGATTTCAAAACCGTTGTCACCATTCGATTCGACAAAAAAATTGGCTGGGAAACACCCGTATTTGAGGATCATGGATCCTTTGTACAACTTGTTTTGCCAAAAACTCAGGTGCCAAAGTCCGGCGAATTTTTGGAAGGAAATAGTCCATATATTCGCAAAATCGCGGCATTTCAGGTCACCAATGAAGACGGTGGTCTCCGTCTGTTTGTAAGTCGCGACACGCCTGCCATCATTAAGGCGACATCGATAGAAAAATTGTCTGATCGAATAGTCATGGAAATAGATCATAAACTCGTAGAACAAAATATGTCAGCAGCCGGTACTAGTGTTGCGGATGTTATTGAAAAAACGGAGGTTCGTCACGATATTGCTGACCCTGTCGCTTCCGTCCAACAAAACCTGAAGGTCAAATCCGAAGAATCCAAATCAAGCGACACCATGGGTATTGATTTTAAAAACAAGTTTACGACGGCCAGTATATTTTCTGGCGTATTCATTATTGGTATGTTGCTTCTGGCGTTCAGTAAAAACATGGTAAAAAAGAAGATAAAAATGCGGGAGAGCGATCCGTATTCCATTAAAACTCTCGCCAATCACGTTTTGTCCCCCAAGCAAAAAATTACGCTAATTCAGGTGGCAGGTGAAAAAATTCTGTTGGGTGTTACACCCGACAACATCTCTTTTTTAACAAGCATTGATAGCCGGCCTAAGGGGCTGCCTAGCGACAACCTTTTAGAAGGTACCATACGTGGGCCTATGGCTATCCGTGCTGAGACGTCACCACTATTAACAAGCCGTTCTGGGTCCGCCTCGGCGGCGCTGGAAAAAATTAAAAGCCTGCGCAAAGGAGCGGTTAAACCGAGCTTTGATGAAGAGATTGATAACCATGAACACGACGAAATGAATCCCCTCAGTCGGCCGGTTCCTGCCAGTGAACCCAAAAAATTCAAAAAAGAAATTAGTCGCACTAAAGCAGAACCGAAGGGAAGCAGCGTTTCCTATGCGGTGGGTGACAATGGCATCAAAGATCTGCGGAATTCCAGATCAGCAAGATCCGCTGGCACCGATTCTTCTGAAGATGTCACCAGTATGATTCGCAAAAAACTAAAAAATTTACCGCAAATATAGCGTTGGATGGGCCTATGTTCAGTGTGTCTGACAGATTCAAGGCTGCGTTGGGGGTCTCTTGGAGACCTCTGTTGCTTTTATTGATCATCATGAGTCCGGTACTGGTATCTCTTTCAGCTTATGGTCAGGCTAAAGTTCCCACCCTAAGTCTAAACCTGTCGGAATCTGATGATCCTGGGTCCGTCGTTCCTGCCATGAAAATTGTGGCAATGCTAACGATACTAACCGTTGCACCTGCTCTGCTACTGATGATGACATCGTTTACGCGCATCATGATCGTATTGAGTTTTGTGCGGCAGGCTTTGGGAACACAAACCATGCCTCCCAATCAGGTTATGGTAGGGCTAGCTTTGTTTTTGACGGTTTTTACCATGAGTCCGGTCATTGACCAGATCAACGAAAGAGCCTACCAGCCGTACATGGCCAAGGCTATCACGCAGGACCAAGCCCTGGATGAACTGATTAAACCTGTTCGAAAATTTATGTTGGGCCAGACCAAAGAGTCCGATTTAGGCATGTTTATGAAGATCTCCGGTAGCGATCGTCCGCAGACGGCTGACGATGTTCCTATGAAAGTATTGATGCCTGCGTTTTTGATAAGTGAACTGAAAATCGCCTTTCAAATCGGATTTTTGGTTTATCTTCCATTCCTGGTTATCGATATGGTGGTATCCAGCATATTAATGGCGATGGGTATGATGATGTTGCCGCCAACGGTGGTATCGTTGCCTTTTAAGTTGGTGTTGTTCGTTCTTGTTGATGGTTGGTCACTCCTTGCTGATTCGATTGTAAAGAGTTTCAATATCTTTTAGAGGAGTAAACCATGACGGAACAAGCGGTGATCGATATTGTGACAAAAACCATTTGGGTAGCAATGGAAGTGGCGGCTCCCGCCCTGTTTGCGGTGCTGCTAATGGGTTTAGCTATTTCTATCTTCCAAGCTGCGACGCAGATCAATGAACAGACACTTTCTTTTATTCCGAAAATAGTTGCCATGACGGTGGCCTTTGTTTTTTTTGGGCCTTGGATCATGCGTACCATGATGACTTTTACTGTGAATCTATTCAAATCAATTTCCACCATCAATCAATGATCGGGGGTCAGGTTTGTTTGAGCTTCCAGTACAGGATATCCTAATGGCTACACTGGTTTTTGTGCGGATCGGTGCCATTTTGATGTCATTACCTGTCTTCGGGGAGCAGGCGGTTCCGGTGCGCATTCGTATCATTTTGTCGGCAGGGTTGACGTTTGGCATTTACCCGTTAGTGCCTCCGCAATGGTTAAACAGTGTTCCCGATGATGTTGTGCCGTTCATTCTCCTTGTGGCAAAGGAGGTGGTGGTTGGTCTTACCATAGGGTTTTTAGCTAAGATAATCTTTGAGGCCATGGTTATGGCGGCTTCTGTGGTGGGATTTCAAATGGGTTTTGGTACCGCCAGTATGATGATGCCGGATATGGACCCGGGGGCGAATAGTTTTACTGCGTTACATCGAATTTTGGTGATTCTCATTTTTCTTTCTCTGGACCTTTATCAACTTTTTTTTAAGGCCGTTATCGAATCCTTTCAATACATACCTGCCAGCAGTTCATTTATAAATGGATCAATCAGTCAGATCGTCGTGCAGGTGACAGCTGGAATGTTTTTGGTTTCCATGCAGCTTGCAGCTCCTGTATTGGTTGCTCTAATGTTTACCATGGCTGCACTAGGACTGCTGGCCAAAACTGTTCCCCAGATCAATATTTTCACTATCAGCTTTCCCGTCAGCTTTTTTGTTGGACTTTTGGTCTACATTGCGTCGTTGGCGTTTTATCCTGCTTGGATTCGCGACCACATTTTCTCAGGGCAGGATCAAATATCGGCTTCCATCAAACTCTTGGGCGTCCAACGCCAGTGAAAGGACCCGAGAATGTCTGAAATGATGGATGATGATGACCGGACCGAAGAAGCAAGTCCCGAGCGACGTGATGAGTTTCGCGAGCGTGGTCAGGTACCAGTATCCCGTGACGCAACCACGGTATTTATACTGGGGGCGATGGTGATGTTTTTATCATACTATGCCAGTGCGTTCGAACGTGACATGAAAAAGCTTATGGTGACGCTTTTCGAAATGGCTGGTCGGATTGATATGACATCCTCAAACTTTCAGAATATTGGCGTAAGCGTGTGGCTGCAAACGGTTTTAATAATCGCCCCTTTCTTTTTGGTGACTATGGCAGTCAGTATTTTTGGAACATTCATGCAGACACGATTCAACTGGTCGTGGAAAAAGGTTATGCCGGATTTTTCACGCATGGATCCCATTCAGGGCATAACTCGAATGTTCAGCATCAACTCGCTGGTGGAACTGTTAAAGGGTTTGGCAAAATTGACATCAGTAGGTGTTGTGTCCTACCTGATATTATATAGCGAATTTGACCGAGTTCCCGGTATTTTAAATTATCCTCTGTTTAATATTCTCGGGTATTGGTGGGATATTACAAGCGCCTTATTCTGGAGTGTTGCTGGGTTTCTGGTGGTCGTTGCTGGGGGTGACTACGTCTATAACTTTCTCTCGATTGAGAGAAAGATGAAGATGACCAAACAGGAAGTTAAAGAAGAATTTAAAAAACGCGAAATTGACCCTCACGTCAAGGGGCGCATGAAACGCATGCAGCGCGAGATCGCTACAGCAAAAATGGTCAAAGCTACAAAAACAGCAACCGTTCTTATCACCAACCCGACCCACTTTGCGATAGCGCTCAAATATGAGCTTGGTATGGGAGCGCCTGTAGTGGTGGCGAAAGGTTTAGATTTTCTGGCTTTGCACTTGCGGGTAATCGCCAAAGAGAACGACATACCCTTGATTGAAAATAGACCATTAGCGAGGACATTGTACAAAGTTTGTGAAGTTGGAGATGAAATTCCAGAGACTCTTTATAAGGCGGTTTCTGAAATCATTCGGTACGTCTTCCGGTTAAAAGGCAAAAAACTAACACGGGACAAGAAGGTTTAGAGGTAACTTATGGCCGCGACAAAAACCGCAACCAAGACCGGATTAACTGGGTTTTTGGCATTTTTGAAAACACCGGAATTAATGCTGGCTATGGCCATCATTGGTATTATTCTTACTTTGATTGTGCCCTTACCAACGGTTCTACTTGATGTTCTTCTGGGACTATCGATCACTTCCGCATTTATGATTCTATTGATATCCATCTACGTAACGGAACCGTTGGAATTTTCGACATTCCCTGCGTTGCTCTTGATTACAACACTTTTCCGATTAGGTCTCAACGTGGCAACAACGAAAAGCATCTTACTTGATGCGCCGAGTGGCCACATGAGTCAAGTGGTCAGCGCTTTCGGTGAGTTTGTTATCGGCGGGAACTACTTTGTCGGATTTGTGGTTTTTGTGATTTTGGTGGTTATTAATTTTATCGTTATTACCAAAGGTGCTGGCCGCGTAGCGGAAGTTGGCGCACGATTTACTTTGGATGCCATGCCAGGAAAACAAATGGCAATAGATGCGGAGCTGAATGGTGGTCTGATCGATCGTGATGAAGCGAGGCGCCGACGCAACAAAATTGAAAGAGAAGCCGACTTTTTTGGTGCTATGGATGGTGCCAGTAAGTTCGTGCGTGGAGACGCCATTGCTGGTTTGATCATTACTGCGGTTAATATCATAGTTGGTCTGATATTGGGCGTTTCGGCATATAACATGTCGTTTGGTGATGCGGCGAAAATTTTTACATTGATGACGGTCGGTGACGGATTGGTCTCGCAGATTCCTGCTCTCATTATTTCGACCGCGGCAGGTATCGTGGTGACTCGTGCTTCAACTGGTACGGCTTTGGCCGGGTCTTTAAACGAGCAGATCTTTCGATATCCCCGGGCGATCTTTATCAGCGCAGGATTACTATTCGTTATAGCAGTTGTTCCCGGTATGCCCACCATTCCATTCACGTTGATGAGTGTTGGATTCCTTTTTTTAGGCCGTTTTATTTCCAAAGCAAACCAAAATCGGGCTTTGGAGGCGGAAAGAGCAGAAAAGGTCAAAGAGACAAAGTCCAGTGAAGATACCATTGAGAGCCTTTTGCATGTGGATACGCTGGCTCTTGAAGTTGGTGTCGGGTTAATTCCTCTGGTTGATTCTCATCAAGACGGTGAGGTGTTGGAACGCATCGTTTCTGCTCGAAAACAATTTGCACAGGATATGGGCATCATTGTGCCTATGGTCATGGTTAGGGACAATATCCAGCTAAAACCTGGTGAATACCAAATTCTTCTCAAAGGCAATGTTATTGCCAAGGGAAGCTTGATGGTGGACTACATGCTTGCGATGGACCCGGGAAATGTGAGTGACCCGATACATGGTATAGCCGGCAAGGAGCCAGCATATGGGCTGGATGCCATTTGGATCAAATCTTCGCAAAAAGAAGAGGCGGGTTTCCGCGGGTACACTGTTGTCAATGGTGCAACTGTAATCGTAACCCACCTGACAAAAGTGATTGAAGAAAATTGCGCATTGTTGCTAGGAAGACAGGAGTCGCAGAATCTCATTGATGGTATTAAAGATAGCCATCCAAAGGTTGTCGAAGAAGTCATCGGCAGTGAGCGAATGACACTCGGGGATGTGGTGAAAGTCTTGCAAAACCTCCTTGCTGAAAGGGTTAGTATACGAGATTTATTGAGTATATTTGAGACTCTGGCGGATTACTGCAAAACTATCAAAAATCCCGATGCGTTGACCCGCTATGTTCGAAAAAGTCTGGGTCGTGGTATCATTAAGAGGTACCTCACTCACGATGACAAACTTCCTGTGGTCACCTTGGATCGCGCTGTGGAAGATCTGCTGGTATCTGGCCTGCAGTATCGGGAGGACGGTACGACTTCACTACAATTGGAACCCGATATCGCGCAAAGAATTCTCAATAATATCGCTAAGTCCATTGAGACCTTTCAACGTACGGGTACACAGCCGATCATTCTTTGTGGTTCGTTGATCCGTTGGGATATACGTCAATTGGTTAATCGGTTCATACCGGGTGTGGTGGTTCTGGCGTTCGATGAAATACCGACTGGCACGGACATTGATACGGTTGGCATTGTTCGAATTTAAATTGGCAATAAAGGTGGAGAGGCTCCATGAATGTGAAAACCTTCGAAGCATTTTCCATGAAAGACGCCGTTGCAGCTGTTCGGCGCGAATTTGGTCCAGATGCTGTTATTTTAAATAGTAAAGAAAAGATAGCAGCCGATGGAAAGGGGAAACTCATCCAGGTTACCGCAGCAGCTCCTACTTCCACCCGAAAAGGTGGGTCAGTCATTAATGAGCGTAACGATGATGATCTGCGTGAAGTGGTTGAATATATAAAGTCGGTAGAAAAGCGCATGGATGGTATGCTGACTACCATTGCCACCCGTGAGAATCTCCAAGCGGTTGAAAGCGGCATGGAAGAGTTAAAGTCCCTGGTTCTTGAAACTCTCCGACAACAATGCGGCGGTATACAGGAGGGTATGAAGGAACCAATTCAACGTATCTATCATGCTTTGAAAACCACCGGTCTAGACGACGTTCACTTGGTGGCTCTCTGTCGTCACCTTGAAAATGTGAAGGTCAGGGAAAGCCAGGATGCTGACGGAGATTTCTACGAGATTTATAGGGAAGAGGCTGCCAAATGGTTGCTAAAGAGAGTAAAGATCGCTCCTTTATGGACTGAGGTTGCCGGAGCGCCTGTGATCCAGGTATTTGTCGGCACTACCGGTGTTGGTAAGTCTTCTTCGGTAGTCAAGCTGGCCTCGCATCTTTCCCGTAAACAAAAGCGTAAAGTTCTATTGGTTTCTTTCGATAATGTTCGTTTGGCAGCCAGTGAGCAGATGCGGGTCTATGCCAAGGTATTGGGCGTGGAATTTGAGCAGATCGAAGATGCCATGGACCTTTCATCGATATTGTCTCGCCATAGTGATGTTGATGTTGTTCTTGTTGACACGGCAGGTCGCAGTCCCAAGAGGAGTCAAAAGATGGAAGATCTTTTGGCGTTGAAAAGCCTCAATCTACCCCTTGAGTTTCATCTGGTGATGCCTGCAACGGAAAAAGAAGAACAACTTGATCGAACAATCCGTGCTTTTTCGCGGTTGGGGTTGAGTAGCCTCATCTTCACTAAACTTGATGAGACGTGGAGCTATGGCGAACTGTTCAATCTTATGAATCGCTGGAGCCTGCCTCTCAGCTATTTCGGGATTGGGCAAAATGTACCAGAGGATCTAGAACGTGCCACGCGTGAGCGTGTTGTGGAACGGTTGGTAGGCATGTGAATTTTACTTAGTACATTCAAGCGTGCGGAAGGCAAGGAGTTTTGCGCAATATGTGTGCGGAAAATAACAAAAAAAATTGTAAAATTATAAGTATTGCCAGCGGTAAGGGGGGTGTTGGTAAAACCCTGACCACCATCAATCTTGGTTTAGCAGCGCGGGAGATGGGATTTTCCGTGCTTATCATTGATGGGGATCTTGGGCTTTCCAATGTTAACATTGTCCTTGGGCTTGAGGCGCGTTATTCCTTGATTGACGTCATCGAAGAACGCATTGGTCTGGAAGATGTCATTTTGGATGGTCCGCTGGGGATGAAACTCATCCCGTCTGGGTCGGGAATCACCAAGATCGCGTCGTTTGGCTATCTGCAAAAACTACAACTCCTCGACCGGCTTGAATCCTTTCACTATGATTATGATATTATTATCATAGACACTGGTGCTGGTATCTCTCCTGCTGTTTTGCAGATGAACAGCCTAGCACACCAAGTTGTTGTTGTCACAACACCAGAACCACATGCCATGACCGATGCATACGCATTCATCAAAGTGATGAAGGAAGAAAGGGAGCGAAATTCCTTTGGATTAGTGACCAACATGGTTAAATCCCAAGATGAAGGATTAAAGATCTCGCAGCGCATAGCCGATGTGTCCAGACGGTTCCTTGACGCTGATATACAACATCTAGGCTTTGTACCCAGAGATCCGCAAGTGCAGCAGTTTCTTTTGAACGGGCGAAGCATGATGGAAAAGGCCGGTCACACAATTTCGGGGCAGGCGTGGCGGGTTGTCGCCCGAACGGTCTTTCAAGACGTGGGGGTCGACAGTCGTTTTGCCGGGCATCAGGGGTTTTGGCGCGAATACGTGCTCGAACAACGCCGGGAAGCCGTGGGTATATGAGTGACCAACGTCGTCAGCCTTGGGAACATCTAGAGAGGGGAATTTGATGAAAGGCCTGGTAAAGCGCTATAAGCAGGATACCAATGGGGTCGATGGTCGTTTGCGCGATCAGTTGATCATGGACTATGCCCCTCTGATCCGCTTCGTGGCACAACGTATTGCGGCACGTCTCCCCTCTAACATTGATATTGACGATTTAATCAGTGCTGGGGTCATCGGCTTAATGGATGCGATTGAAAAGTACGATCCCAGTCGAGACAATAAGTTCAAGACGTACGCAGAGTTCCGAATTCGCGGTGCTATTTTGGATGAGCTGCGTTCACAAGATTGGGTTCCCCGGTCGGTGCGCGATAAAGCAAAAAAGATCGAGCGAATGTACGCGGAACTGGAACAAAAATACGGTCGTCCTGTCAGCGATTCAGAAATTTCCGATGCATTGGAAATGCCTTTAGATGAATACCAGGAAATGCTGGCGAAAGTTAAAGCAGTCACCCTGCTCTCAATTGATGAACTTACTGGTCCCAATCAACACGATCGCAAAAGCTTGTTGGAATGCCTGGAAAATGTCAGTTCCAAAAACCCATTTACCCAGTTAAAGAGCAAGGGCGTTCGGGACATGCTGATCAGAAATATTGAGGATCTACCGGAAAAACAACGGCTGGTCCTTTCACTTTACTACTACGAGGATCTTAACCTCAAAGAAATCGGAAAGATTTTAGAAGTAACTGAGTCGCGGGTGAGTCAGTTGCACACACAAGCGGTTGAAAAATTACGGGCACGCTTGAAGAGTGTGCTCAGCGATTAAGTCGGTAAAAGGGGAATGTAATGACCATCTTCAAGGCTAATCTCAAAATTTTAATCGTCGACGATTTTCCGACGATGCGTCGGATCGTCAAAACCTTACTCAAACAGAATGGTTTCACAAATTTCACAGAAGCAGAGGATGGAGAAAAGGCGCTCAAGGAGTTGCGTGCCGCCGGTGACTTTGAAATGGTAGTCTCGGACTGGAATATGCCGAATATGACGGGACTGGAACTATTGAAGGCCGTCCGTGGGGATACGTCTCTCAAGCATCTTCCGTTTTTGATGGTCACTGCTGAAGCTGAAAAAGAAAACATTATTGAGGCGGTTAAAGCTGGTGTTAGCAACTACGTTGTGAAGCCATTTACAGCGCAGACCCTGAAGGAAAAACTACAGAAAATCGACGCAAGTTTCAAAAAAGCGAGCTAAAAAAGGGGTATAAACCATGTCAACGCTACCGGAAGAGAATCAGGTTCAATCGTTTGACATCGATCTGGTGAAAAAGTATCCACGCTCCAATCGGCGATTAAACATGGATATTTCCCCTTATACCATTGGGTCGGATGAAAACGCACTTGAAGCCGCTTCCACACTACACATCAGTCCCTACGGAATTGAGTTTCGCACATCTGAACATTACGAAAAAGGCTCACTCCTTAAGATTCACCTGGCAATACCTGACTATTGGAATCGTAAACAACGTTTTGTGGAATATGGCCGTGTCGACGAACCGGGCAGGTGTAAGATTTTGGTTAAGGTTGTGGCCAGTGAGGACGTCGGGCGCCGGGGTAAAAAACGGGCTGTTGTTTGCCGAACCGTCAATATGGACCAGGTTGACGAACAGGTTTTGAAAAGCTTTTTGCAGGAAGGTTAAATGAATTTAGTATATTTTGGTGTTTTGCTGCTAATTGACACGATTATGATCGCCATGATTTATCAGTGGATGAAAAATCGTGTTGATCCCGTGGAGATCTTAAAGGATGTGGGTCAAGAAAAGAAGGAACTGAAAAGACTGCGGGACGAGGTCACAGCGGAACTGCAACAGGCTCGGTCCTACAACAAACAAGTTTTAGAAAAGGTGTCTACGATTGCCGCAGAAATCGAACTTGAAGTCAAAAATTATGGCGATCTACTGGCTAAAGAGATGGACGGGGTCGTTGAAAAATTGAAGGGCGAACTGGTGGCGCCACTTGATACCGTTAAAAAAAGACAAGTGGCGCTTGATGGACTTTTAAAACGGTCAGAGCAGGAAAGAAAGCTCCTGCAGAGATCTCTCATGCGGGCTGAGGATCTATCGCGCTTTTTTACTGAAAAATTGCCCTATGATGAAGTGTTGAAGGAGCTTGAAGATAAAAAATACGCTGACGCCCGGTTCTATCTTTCCAAGGGGATGAAACCGCAGGAAGTAGCTATGGAGCTTGGAATTCCCGAATCCGAAGTGGCTTTGATTGCCGCCGTTGGGACCTGAGGATTCTTATGTTTCACTGCAGAATTCGATGACCATGGTGTACAATAATTGCGGGCATTCTGCCAAAAGTAGGTGCCCGCAATTTTTTATGAGTTCCAGACGACTGCCTTTGATGTGAAGGGATAGTTGGCGGGAAGCCTCCGGATCAATAATCTGATCGGTTTCTCCATGTATAATCAACGTCGGACAGGAAATGCTTTCATCCAACGCAGTCAGGTCAACCACGGCAGCCATCGCTTTGCGTTGAGAATGGGCGTCCTGTGAAAATGTGCCTTCCCGGATGGCTGCAAATATTTGTTTAGCCATCGCGTCCACGAGCAACTTATTGCGAACGTTGAAACTGGGATCAAAATAATAGTTCAATTTGTGGTGCACCGTTTCAAGGGATGTTCCCCAAGTCAGGGAAGCATGTGGGGTGATCCATTTGTTGGATGGCATAGTCGAAATCAGGATAAGGCTGCTGACCATGTCGGAGCGCAGTGCCGCCACCCGTTGGCAGATCATTCCTCCCATGGAGATCCCAAGCAGGTGACTCCTGGAGATGCCCAGGTGCCGCCAGAGGTGGATAATGTCCTCCGCCATATCTTCAAAGGAAAAAGGTCCTGATACCCTGGTCTGGCCACTGCCGCGATTATCGAGGCTTAAGGTGGAAAAACCGCGGCTGTGCAAATTTTTGGCGAGCAGGCGAAAGTCCTTGGAGGATCGCGTATGGCCGTTAACCAGGGTTACGACGGGACGGGTATGCAGATGTTCTGAGGCCTCGTAAAATATGGTGGCGGTTTTAAGCTCCAACTGGGACATGATGCTCCTTCAGGTCTTGGCATCCACCAGAGGATCTTCCAGGGATATTTGATCCAATGGCGCGCCCTTACGCATCATCAGATAGGGAATGATGCCAAAAAGATTGAGAACAAACTGGCTGATAAAAAAAATATTAAATATGTTGGCGCCGCCGCTGTATCCCAGAGAGGAAAAAAGCTTTTCAAATGCTACGTGTCCGACACCAAGGCCACCGGGCGAAATTGGAAGCGCTGTCAAGAAAATGCCAAGAGGGAATATGATCGCCAGGTCTTCCCAGCTAACGCTATCATGGAGAATTAGCCGCGCAATGTAGCCAAAAAACAGGAACGATATGATTTGAATCAACAGGGAGATCAGCCAGACCCTGCGCAGTGTTTCCATGTTCCCCATATAGGTCTGGCTGGAATGATAAAGTTTGGAGAGTAACCTGAATCCTGGCCACTCACGCATTAACAGGCTTTCCAACCAGGCTTTACCCGGAGCCTTTGGGCGTAAAAGTAGCCAATAGGCCACCACCATGGCGCCAACGATGCCGGAAACAAAAGTTGAATAGGTCAGCAAAACGGGGTGGTGGTAGACAGTGGGAAAGAACAAAATGGTTGCCAAAAGTCCGATGGAGAAAAGTCCGATCAAGCCCAGAACCCGGTCCAAAATCACCGTCATGAATACGTTGGATTTTGAGTGATTTTGATTTTCACGGATGACGTAATAGACTTTCATTAAATCACCGCCGATGGCCCCTGGCATTGTGGCGTTAAAGAAAAATCCTGTCAGCTGCAATTGGATTGCTTTAAAAAAACCAATGTGGAATCCACCGCAGTGCAAAAGAGTCCGCCATCGCACTGTTCCCAACCAGCATGGTCCCACCACCCAAAGAGCCAATGCCCCCGCCATCAAAGCAGGATCGGTTAAAAGCAATCCGGTTTTCGATGGGTCCAGTCGTCCTGTTTTATAGATCCATAGCAACAGTCCAAATGAAAAGGATACTTTTAGAAAATTTTTAAGATAATTGGGTAGTGACTTGCTGGATTTCACAATTTGTCCCTAATTCGGCCTCACGAACTAAATAAATAAATTTCAATAAAAACGGATTGATACACATTTGAAAAGGCTGTGGGGTTATCTTGCCCCGACTTTTGCCGAAATACAACAAAGAGTCTTCTTGCCTTTGGGAAATATGACATGACTATGAATTCATTGAAAAAAGAGGGTAAGGTTATCGTGATCGACAGCTCCGGAGCGGGTCGAACACTGATGGCTGAAATTTTGCGGGGATTCGGTTTTGTGGATGTAACCGGAGTGCCCTCGGTTCGTGAGGCTCTTGCTCTTATGGAAACGGAAGCAATCGAGTGGGTGATCAGTTCTCTTTATTCCGACCAACCAGAAAACGGCGTTCATCTTCTGCAAATTATGACGCACTATCCGGAGCTTAAAAACGTCAAGATATCCCTCTTTTTGGAAAAAGAAGAATTCTATGCGGTGCCCTACGCATACGAGTTGGGTTTACTCAATCATTTCTCTAAACCATTTACAAAAGACACGTTTAAGGAGGAGGTCGGTAATCTCCTCGCACGGATTGAGGAGGAGAAGGGGCAATTGCCTGTTGTGGCTGGAGGCTACCTACGGAAGGTGCTAACGGATGAAAAAAAGCTGGGGGACCTCGAAAACCTGGAAAAAGGACTCATTGCTCAGTTTCCTGCATCAACTCATCTCCTTTTCAATCTGGTGCCGGTTTACGCTGGCATGGGCGAAAAAGATCGTGCCAAGGGAATTCTCAAACAACTCACTATGATCGATCAAAGTTTTGAAGGCCCGGCAAAAGAGGCGGCTAAAATGCACTTGGGCGGGGAGGCATTTGATACCCCCGAAAGCGGTGGTGGACTGAACTTTATTGGTGTCGAACGGGTAGTGATTGTAGACGCTGATGATGCTATGCAAAAGCTCGTGGCGGAAACTCTGCAACAGCTAGGCGTAAAGGAAGTGCTGCCATTTGCGGATGGTGAGTCCGCTTTGGCGTATCTGGAAAACAGCCCGGAGCCCGATATGATTATCCAGGAGTGGCGCATTCCCAAGGTATCTGGGCCGCTGTTCCTGCAGAGATTGAAAGCCACCAGCAGCAAGACTTGCCCGATTATCATTGTCAGCTCTTTGCTTAAACCTGCGGATCTGCCCCTGGTGCGGGAAATGGGAGTTTCCGATGTCATCAAAAAACCCCTGGATCGTCAGGAACTACTTAAGTCTTTCATCTGGACCATTCAGCAATTTCGCGCACCAACAGAACAGTGGCCCATGGAGAGAAAGATGCGTTCTCTCCTTGCAGGGGGCAAGACGGCCGAAGCCAATGAAATCAAACAACGTTATCTCGGCATCAAAAGTCTGTCGCGGGCATCCCGCAATCGAATCGAAGCTGAATTTTCATTTGCTGCTCGACAGTATGATAAGGCTCGGGATTTTTGCATTGAATCATTGAAAGAGGCTGGCGACTCCATTTTTACACTGAATCTTTTAGGTAAAGCGCTGATTTACCTACGTGATTTTAATTTTGCCCTGCGTTGCTTCAATAAGGCCCAGCAGCTCTCCCCCATGAACGTGGAGCGGCTATGTACCATAGCGGAAGTGCAGTCGGAAATGGGCGATGAAAAAGCGGCCGAAGAGACCCTGTCTGACGCTAAAGACATCGACCCCGACAATAGCCGGATTGCCGAGGCAGAAACAAAGGTTGCCATCAATAGCGGTGATCTTGAGCGGGCCAAAAAACTTATGGGCGAACTCGAGATGCTGGATAACGTGGTTTCCTATATGAACAATCAGGCCGTAGCCATGGCCCGATGTGAGATGTTTGACGATGGCATAGAACTATATCAGAAGACTATTAATTCTATCCCTGAGGGGAAAGATGCCGTAAAAGCGGTGGTGACCTATAATATGGCGCTGGCTTTTGCCAGGCAAGGAAAATGGGACGAGTGTAAGGTTAAGTTGGAAGAAGTTGCGAGTCTTCCGGCACATCGAGTCACTAAAAAGGCCGTTCACCTTCTGGCTCGTATCAACAAAGCTCTGGAAACAGGTTCGGAAATCAATCTCTTTAACGCTGATACTGGAAAGGTACCCGGCAAAGATGCTGATGAAAAAGACGCAGCAGCTGCCGAAGATGCGGCCCGTCCGATGGTCTCCATGGTAGAGATTAGGGCAGGTGAGATCAATCTATTCAAGTTGTTCACAAGCCAACAAAAAGATGGCAAAGCTGTCAAACTTGGCGATGCCACACCTCGGTTTAAGATACGGAATGCGATCGCGCGCAGTGAGGCGTTTGGGGCGGAGAAGACCAAGAAAGCTTCGTAGAATATCACCAGAAGTTAGTCGAAAATCTTGCCCGGATTCATGATTCCATGAGGATCAAGCTGGCTCTTGATTCCCCTCATGGTGGCAATCATCAGATCGTCGGCACAGAACGTCAGATCTTGTTTTTTCAGAAGGCCAATGCCATGCTCTGCACTGATGCTTCCCCGATATTTTTTAAGTGTTTCGAAAACACGCTCTTCAATGCTGCGTCCCTCCCGGCGGAAGTCTTCTATGGTCATTGTCTTTTTGCCGACATAATTTAAATGAAGATTGCCGTCACCGATGTGACCGAAGAGAACCATTTCAATGTCCGGATGCAAGTTTTTGAGAATCCCTTCGAGATCCAGCAGAAAACTGTCAAGCTTGGCAATCGGCAAGGCGATGTCGTTTTTGCGTACATGACCTGCCACACTGACCGATTCACTGATATTCTCCCGCAGGGCCCAAAATCCGTGAAATTCCTGTGAAGTGGTGGCGATAACCGCATTCATGATCAAGCCGCTTTCAAATGCTTTTTCCAAGAGCAATTCCAGGGTGTCTCCGCCGGGACCTACAGTCTTTTCATGCTCCACCAGTACATAAAATGGGTGTCGGGCCGAAAAAGGGTTGGCAAGATGGGGGTTATTTTTGAGGACAATCCCTAAAGCCCGATCGGTAAAAAACTCAAAAGCAGTGGGTAGGACACTGTTCAGATTGCACAGGGTTAACAACGCCGTGATGTCGCTAAACTGGTTGAGAGCGATGCAGGCCAGCTGAAGATCTTTTGGAGGAGGTGCCAACTTCAGAGTCGCTTTGGTGATAATGCCCAGGGTTCCCTCTGAGCCGATAAACAGCTGTTTTAGATCGTAGCCGATATTGTTTTTACGCAAATTAAAGTTGAGATCCATGATGCGACCATCCGCCAGTACCACCTCAACCCCCAAAACATTTTCCCGCATGCCACCATACTTGATGAGTTTCAAACCACCGGCATTGGTGGCGATATTACCGCCGATTTGGCAGCTTCCTTTGGACGCCAGATCGATGGGGAAAAATAGTCCCGCTTTTTTCGCTTCATCCTGCAAGGTCTGTGTAATTACCCCAGCCTCGGCGGTAATGCTGAGTCCGGTTTTGTCCACCTCCAATATCCTGTTCATTCTGGTCATGGAAATAACCAGTTCCTGACGAAGGGCGACCGCGCCGCCGGCCAGCCCAGTGCGGCCGCCACTGGGGACAACAGCGATTTTGTGCTGGTGGCAATAGGCCAGGACGGCACTCACTTCGGTGGTGGATTTGGGAAACACCACCGCCGCCGGTTGACCCTTTTGTTTGGTCCAGTCGCTGCCATAGAGCTGGATATCAGCGTGGGTGCCATTCATAACTTGGTTATTACCCACAATGGCCGCTAACGCCTCGAAGTGTTCCTGTTGCATGGTGATGTCCTTATGAACGAAAGGCCTGATTGGCCGCCAAGTAAATCATATTAATGGTGTCCTCCACAGAAGCGCCCCTCTCCAGTACATGGGCAGGTTTACGGGCTCCCACCAAGATTGGACCGGTTGAAGTGGCATCCGCCAGGTGGCACAAGAGTTTGTAGGCAATATTCGCCGAGGTCAGGTCAGGAAACACCAGAACATTGGCGCGTCCCATCAACTTGCAGAAGGGAAATTCCCGAGTTTGCAGTTCGATATTCAAGGCAGCATCAGCTTGCAGTTCACCATCAAAGAGAAAGTCTGGTTTTTTTGACTCGAGGATTTCAGTGGCTTGCGCGATGGCTCGGGCCTTGGGGTGACGATTGGAGCCAAAACTGGAGAAACTCAGAAACGCCAAGCGGATTGGATCGGTGGTGTAATGTTTTGCGACTGCGGCTGTGGTGATGGCGATTTCCGCCAGATCTTCCGGTGTCGGATCCACGTTGATGGTGCAGTCGGCAATGAAATATAGCTTTTTGTCGTGCACAATCATCTGAATGCCAGCCAGGATCTGATTGGGTGTGGTGCCAATCACTTCCAGAATCGGTCGCACCCCTTGCGCATAAGGTTCCACAAGACCTGTTAACAGTCCATCGGCTTCGCCATTCAGCACCAGCATGGAGGCAAAGTAGGCGGGGTTACGCAGGATCTCATAGGCGCGGGTGCGGGAAACACCTTTGCGAGCACGCAATTGAAACAGTTGATTAGCAAATTTATCCATCCGCTCGTCGGTCAGTGGATCGATGATGGCGCACTTTTTGTCGATATCCCGTAATCCCAATGCCTGTGCCTCTCGCACGATGTTGGCGGTGGATCCCAGGAGGATAATCTGGACGTCACCTTCATAATAAATCTGCGCCGTCGCTTTAAGGACCCGCGAGTCGTGGGAGTGGGGTAGGACCACCACTGGTTTGCGGCGTTTAATTTTGGAGGCCGTGGCGATCTCGTTACGCATCTGGCGTACGATCCGGCGAGTGGGGCCAAGGATGCGCTCAATCTGCTGACGGTAGACATTAATATCCAATTGGCGCCGCGCGACACCGGATTCAATGGCAGCTTGTGCGACTGCGGGTGCCACCCGCAATAACACGCGTGGATCAACGGGCTTTGGAATCAAATAATCGCGGCCAAAGAAATATCCTTCCGTGGTGTGGTAGGCCCGCAGGACCTCTTCAGGAACGTCCTCTTTGGCCAGGTTGGCAATGGCATGAACCGCCGCCATTTTCATCTCATCATTGATAGTGGTGGCGCGGGTATCAAGCGCCCCTCTGAATATGAAGGGAAATCCTAAAACGTTGTTGACCTGATTGGGGTAATCGCTGCGACCGGTGGCGATAATAGCGTCGGGACGGAACTTGCGGGCTTCATCTGGCAATATTTCCGGGTCGGGATTGGCCAAAGCAAAGATGATAGGGTTTGGACCCATTTTCTGGATCATGGGACCAGTCAGAACACCGCCGGCCGAAACACCCACGAAGGCGTCAGCTCCCTCAAGAGCCTCCTCAAGGGTGCGTAGGTGAGTTTTGCGGACAAATTTCGCTTTATAGGGATTGCCAGGATCGCGGTCGGCGTGTAATACCCCTTTACTGTCACACATGATCAGATTTTCTGGATGCACGCCAATTTTGATAAACAACGAAGCGCAGGCAATGGCAGCTGCACCACCCCCGGAAAACACCACCTTGGTTTCACTGATTTTACGTTTGGTGATTTCGATGGCATTTAAAAACGCCGCAGAGGCGATAATGGCGGTGCCGTGCTGGTCGTCGTGAAAGACCGGAATCGCCATGGTTTTGCGCAGCTCTTCTTCGATTAAAAAACACTCAGGCGCCTTGATGTCCTCCAGGTTGATGCCCCCGAATGTCGGCTCAAGGGCTTTAACCACTTTAATAAAGTCGTGGGGATCCTTCGCATCGACTTCGATATCAAACACGTCGATGTCAGCAAATTTTTTGAAGAGCATGGCCTTGCCTTCCATGACGGGCTTGGCAGCATGGGGGCCAATATCTCCTAATCCCAGAACCGCGGTACCGTTGGAAATCACACCGACGAGATTACCACGACCAGTATAGACAAACGAATCCTCCTCGTTCTTGTGAATCTCGCGACAAGGTCCTGCAACGCCGGGAGAGTAGGCAATCGCCAGGTCCGTTTGATCGTTGACCGGTTTGGTTAGGCTGGTTTTAATTTTACCCGCAGGTTCAGCGCGGTGATAGGCAAGGGCCTCTTTTTCATAATCCATATCAAGGGATCCTTTTGTTTGGTTGTTTAAAACTGGTTCAGGAATTTGTAGAGGGCGTCATCCTGGCGATCGCGGAAATCCGCCACAGTGGGATGGGCCTTGTTTTTTAACCCATTTTCTAGGATTGCAAACGCCACCAGCCCATGCTTGGGGTGATGGAGATAACCCGCAAGGCTGGATGCCGCTACGGGCTCCGTCAGGGTGCCGGTCTTGGCCCGTACCATGCCATCCAGAGACTTGGCCTGATTGCCATTAAAGCGTTTGGCTAATGTGCCATCCAGGCCAGCGGTGGGCAGACTCACCAAAAATTCAGGAAACAGGTCAAAACGTTTGTGCATAAAGGTGAGCACCTTGACAATCTGGGTGGCATTAAAACGGTTGTCATGATCGAGTCCGGAGCCATTAATCAGTGTAAAGGGATCTAAGATCCCCACGTCCTTTTGCATAAAAGCCTTCAAGACCTGCACACCGTTTTCCATGGTGCCCTGACCGGATGCATCGGCGGTGCCGCTGGCGGGAAAAGCCGCTCCGAGGCGTTTGACCAGCATGTCTCCAATGTAGTTGTTAGAAAATTTATTCAATCCCGCCACGATACGGGCCATATTGTAGCCTTCAAGAGTGTATAGAAGTTTGGCTTGTGTGGGCTTATGACCATTGCGCACTTGCCCCTTGACGGTGATGTCGTGACGATTGAGAAAGCTTCGCAGAATTTCTCCGGAGATTTTGGTGGTGTTGCGAACCGAACGGTAGACCTTCATGATCGGCTGATCCACGGCGATGGCTCCCCGTGCCACCAGTGCGGAAGAATCATCATTGGGACTGACGCGGGAAACCTGGATGGTCGGCTTGCCACTCCGCGCCGTGTTGGTCCGGTTTTGGATATCAAGACTCTTGAGTGGGTAGGGGTCGATGTTGATCATGGCTTTGGATCCGGGGCGGCCGCTCGCGGCCACAGCCACGGCAAAAGTATTGAAATTCAGGCCAAAAGCTGACACCGGTGCATCATAGGCGTGCGACGACGATTTAACGCTGAACCGCCGTGAGTCGTCGCGCACCTCCGCATCAAAGAGGGAATTATCAATAATAATATCCCCGGTGATGGAACGAATTCCCATATTGCGGAGATCCGCCGCCCATTGCCAAAGCAACTCGTTCACCAGAAAAGGATCCCCATTGCCCACCACAATCAGATCCCCGTGGATGGTTTGTTCATCACGGCGGCCATTATAGAAAAACCTTGTTTTAAAAGTATGGTTGGGGCCCCAGCGGGTCAGGGCCGCAGCAGCAGTGACCACTTTGGTGACCGATGCAGGGATCAGCAATCGATCGGCACTGATTTCATACAAAACCTTGCCATCGCTTAATCGGACAAACTGCACCGACTGCTCATGCGGAGACTTGAGATCGTAGAATATATCGTTTGATTTAGCGGCAAAGGCCGAAACAGGGGAAAAAATGCCAACGATTAGGGTAAGAACCGTGAAATTTATCAATAAATGCATCATTTTTGAGCTTTTCCCATGGGTGTGCGGCAGTTTATATTCAATATAGCAAATTTTCCACATCCGGGTGGGGGTTGATTGTCATAATATCAGAAGAAGCCTTCTCATAAATGGGTTGACGAGGCGCGGGGGAGGAGAAATCCATGAAAGTACTGGGAATCAATCATGTGGGACTGGCTGCAAAGGATCCTGTTAAGGCCCGGTGGTTTCTCAAAGAGGTCCTGCAGCTCCCGTTTGAAGGGGAAGAGCTGGTGGCGGAACAGAAAACCAACACCGTGATGTTTATGAGCCACGCCGATCGCGCCGGTTCACCTAGCCGATTGGAAATTTTGGAAAACCAGCCCGGGCAGGAAGGCCCCATTGCTAAGTTTTTGGAAAAGAAGGGTGGCGGCATACATCATGTGGCCCTGACGGTGGATAATGTGGAAGCCGCCATCGCCCATATGAAACAGCATGACATCGTGATGATCGACGAGACTCCCCGTAATGGTGCACATGGAACCAAGATCGCATTTGTTCACCCGCAATCCACCGGTGGATTGTTGGTTGAATTGGTGCAGCAGTAACTTTAGTGGGGTAATAACCAGCCATTGGCTATGGCGGTTTCAATCGAGGATTCCACTACCGGCCACAGCGCCGGGCACTTGTGTTTGACCTCGATCATGCGGGTTAATAACAGACTCTTGTGCATTTGGCGTTCCCGCCAGACGATTCCCTCGTTGGCCATATGCTGCAAAAATGGATGAAGGCGGTCGAGGGCACCGATAAACCGGGCCTCCGGTGATTTGCCGTCTTCATATTCAAGCCAGAGGTCGTGCAGTTCCTGACCGATATCAGGAGGCAGCATGGTAAAAAGCCGTTCTGCCGCTTTGTGTTCGCGCTCCTCTTTGTCTGCGTGGGCCTTCAGGTCAAAGGCATAGGTGTCACCGGCATCGATTTCCACCAGATCATGGATCAGGGCTATTTTCATGGCCTTGAACAAGTCAAATGAGGGTTCTTCCACATAATCCTGCAGCACCAGAGCCATCATCCCCAAATGCCAGGAGTGTTCTGCCGAGTTTTCGCGCCGCTGGCCATTGGCCAGGCGATTCACCCGCAGGACGGATTTCAGTTTGTCGATTTCCTTTATGAATTCCAATTTTTGCGGTAGTGTCAGCACAACTCATCCCTTTTCTGGCCCGGTATAGGGAGCCTACTGAGGTAATCTAACATGGAATCAACCCGCTCATCCTCTCAAATCTCGGTCTGGTCAGCTCTTGCTTATGTCTACCCGTTTGGGTTGATTCCCAAAGCTCCCGGCACATGGGGCTCCCTGGTGGGGCTTGCTTTAGTGTGGGGTCTCCATTCCTGGGCTTATAGTGATCAGAGTTTAGGCTTCACCATGCAAAGCGGATTGGTCTTTCCCTGGTGGGGTATGCTGGTGACGGCGACGGCTCTGGCATGGTGGATTATCAGGAAAACGGAAGAACAGACTCAACTGCATGATGATCAACGCATCGTTATCGATGAAGTCGTGGGGCAGATGTGGGCATTCGCTCTGGTGGTGCCGCAGGGTTGGAATCTGCTGGCGGGGTTTGCCCTGTTTCGTCTGTTTGATATCACCAAACCAGGACCCATCGGTTGGGCTGATCGTCGAATCCCGGGGGCCAGTGGTACCCTGCTGGACGATGTTTTTGCCGGATGGGTGACAGCCGTGATTCTATTCGTGGCCAACTATTCCCTATAAGGTGGCATCTAAGGCGTGTCCTCATTTCGTTCGAGACAAGGCGCGAAAGCCTTGAGGGACGAGACATACCTGAAATGTGTAGGCGAGGACTGAATGGCTTGAGCAACGCAGTATTCGGACTAAATGGGGACACGCTCTAAAAGATCACGCCTGAAATCATCTGGGCCACGCCTATCCAGGCGCCTGCCACATTCCCCATCCATTGCAGGCTGCCGGTGATGAACAGCGCCAGCAGTATGAACATGCCATAAGGTGTGATGTAGGTTTCGTAGAGGGTGCGCAAGTTATAGGGCAGAAAGGCCTGAACGACGGTGCCACCATCCAAGGGGCTTAGCGGCAGCATATTGAAAACCGCAAGAATGGCATTGATCCACACCATCGATACCGCCAATTTGACAAATGCATACAGCATATGCCCTTCTGGGATCTTAGCGGCGAGATAGTTATCGTAAAACCCCAGCGCGATCACTGCGACGACGCATACCACCAGATTGGCGGCAGGGCCAGCAGCTGCCACCAAGACAGGCCCCCATTTTTTGTGCTTAAAATAACGAGTATCGATGGGCACCGGCTTGGCCCAACCAAAAATGGCGGAGCCCATGATGCTACCGATCAGGGGGAATACCAGTGTGCCGACTGGATCGATATGGGGGATGGGATTTACCGTCATGCGCCCTTCCATCTGGGCGGTGGGGTCGCCCTGCAGTTTGGCGGCAAATGCGTGGGCGGCTTCATGGAACGACAACGAGAGGATCAGAGCAATCATGCTGTTTAAAACACTGGCAATGAAATCGGCGTCCATGGAGTCGGTCCTCAGGGTAAAGGGGCTTTGTCTTGCATTTGCGATGGAGAGGATTTTCCTATCCGTTATATAGTTATAGCAACTGCCGCCCTGAATGAGGAGAGATTTCCATGTCCAACCGCCGGATCCTTTGGGAGAACACACTAACCCGGTCACAGGTGGTTCAGATACCCATCCAAAGCCGCATGCTTCCCGCAGGTTCCATGCGTGCGCAAACCACCTGCCCGGTGACAGTTTTTCTCCCAGGGCAGGCGACCATCGATAACAGGGCCGAATTTCCTGTTCTTTACATCCTAGCCCCCTGGACCAGCGCTGGGCGGGTGCAGTTTGAATGGAAGGCTTTCAAGGAATCGCTGCCAGAGCGACTGGATCGGCTGATTGCCAACCGTCAGATTCCTGCCTGCGTGGTGGTTGCGCCTGATCTCTATACACCGTTTGGGGGCAGCCAGTATGTGAACTCCGCTTTTCTTGGCCCTCATGGTGATCATCTGGTCCAAGAATTAATCCCCTTTGTGGAGGGACATTTCCCGGTGAAAAAGGGCCCCCGTTTTAGGGGGATTTTTGGTCGTTCTTCCGGCGGCTTTGGGGCACTGCGTTTGGCGCAGGACTATCCCGGCATGTTTCACGCGGTGGCCAGTCACTCGGGGGATCTGGGTTTTGAATGGGTCTATCGTCGGGAATTGATTGTTTTGGCCCAGGGGCTGCAACGGTATCAGGGCAATGTTGGCACCTACCTGGAGTACTGTCGTCAGGCCACCAAACTCTCCGGCCACGACACCCATCTTTTGATGCTTCTCGGTATGGCGGCCACCTATAGTCCGAACCCGCAGAATCCTGATGGTTTTGAGATTCCTGTTGATTTAAACACCGGGGTTTTACGGGAAAATATCTGGGAACAATGGTTGGCCCATGACCCGATTGAGCGCCTGCGGCAGGGGGCTGATGCCGGACTTAAAAAACTGGGATGCCTCTACGTGGACTGCGGTTTTAAGGATCAGTATTTTCTGCATTATGGTGCCCGGCAGTTTAGTCAACTTATGAAAAACAAAGGAATTTCTCACATCCACGAAGAGTTTGATGACAATCACTCAGGTACCGATTACCGCTATGATCGGAGTTTGCCCCTCCTTCTGGCCGCTCTGGGGGAATGAATTCGCCAAATTCGGGCTTTGCGTTCCGGACTCCAGTTGTTACAACAATGGGTTGCTTGGATCTATTGTCGCAGAGGAGCTTCCCATGACCGATAAAATTCATGATGTTGTGATTGTTGGTACCGGACCGGCCGGATTAACCGCCGCCATATATGCTGCGCGCGCCTCGCTTAATCCGGTGGTTTACGCTGGCTTACAGCATGGGGGGCAGCTCACCACCACCACCGAAGTGGAAAACTTTCCGGGATTTGCCCATGGCATCATGGGTCCACAGCTGATGGCGGACATGGGAGCCCAGGCGGAGCGATTTGGCACGCAGATGATTTACGACATCATTCAAAAGGTGGATTTTTCGGGCCCGATAAAAAAACTTTGGGCCAGCGACGATAAGCCGATTCAAGCAAAAACTGTGATCATCGCCACCGGCGCCACGGCCCGCACCATGAAACTGCCGGGTGAAGCGGAACTGATGGGGCGGGGTATCTCCACCTGTGCCACCTGTGACGGATTCTTTTACAAGGGCAAAAAGGTCATGGTGGTGGGTGGCGGCGATTCCGCCATGGAAGAAGCCAACTATCTGTCCAAACTCTGCTCTGAAGTGGTGTTGGTGCATCGTCGGGATGTGTTCAAGGCATCCCCCATCATGCTGGAGCGGGTCAAACAAAATCCGAAAATCACCCTGAAAGTGCCCTTTACGGTGACGGAAACTCTTTCGAATGCTCAGGGGCTCACCGGTGTCAAACTGCAGAACACTGAAACCGGTGCTTTTGAAGAGATCACTTTGGATGGTCTGTTCTATGCCATCGGTCATGTTCCGAACTCCAAGGTGTTCCAGCCCTACGTCGACGTGGACGATCATGGTTACATTAGAGTGACAGATCATACCAAAACCAAAACCCCCGGGGTTTTTGCCGCCGGCGATATCGCCGATCCGCATTTCAAACAGGCGATCACGGCAGCGGGTATGGGTTGTCAGGCGGCGATCCAGGCGCAGCACTACATTGAAAGCTTAAATCTGTAAGAATTACGACGGGAGTCGGCAGTGGGTTTTATCAAAGACGTTTCAGAAAAACTTTGGGGCAGCAAGTCTGCAGGGACTGTACCTTTAAACGAGGACAGCGTGCGACAGGCCCTACGGGTTGTGATTGACCCCGATCTCCACCAGGACATTGTGTCGCTGGGGTTTGTCAAAACCATCGTGATCAAGAACCAGGTCGTCGCTGTGGAGGTGCAGCTCACCACGCCCGCTTGCCCCGTCAAGGATCTTCTCAAAAAGCAGTGTGAGGATGCGATTCGCGCCATACCTGGTGTGACCGCGGTTCAAGTGACCATGACCGCCCAAACCCGCGCGTCCACCATGAACTTTGCGGATGAAGCCACCCGCAGTGCATTGGGTAAAGTCAAAAATATTATTGCGGTCGCCAGCGGCAAAGGCGGTGTGGGCAAATCCACCACAGCCGTGAATCTCGCTTATGCCCTGCAGCAATTTGGTTCAAAAGTCGGATTGATGGATGCGGATGTTTACGGTCCATCCATTCCCCAGATGACCAAAGCCGGCAAACCAACCGCAATGTCCGGTAAGCTGGTGGTTCCCCCCGAAGTCAACGGTGTTAAGGTGGTCTCTGTTGCCATGTTCGGCTCTGCTGATAAGGCATCCATCCTGCGTGGACCGATGGCGGCCCAGGTGGTGAAGCAATTCCTGACTCAGGTGGACTGGGGCGAGTTGGATTATTTGATCATCGACTATCCCCCCGGCACCGGCGACATACAACTGACCATTTCACAGGTGGCACCCCTGTCCGGTGCGGTGGTGGTTACCACACCGCAGGAAGTGGCGCTGATCGATGTGCGTAAGGCCATCAGCATGTTCGAGACCCTCAAGGTCCCCGTGCTTGGTATTGTGGAGAACATGAGTTATTTCGTCTGCGATGGCTGCGAGAAAAAACACCATATTTTCCGTCAGGGCGGGGCGCAAAAAGTATCCCGGGAGACTGGTCTTCCCCTGTTGGGAGAAATTCCCCTTGATCCCCGCGTTGCAGAAATGGCTGACGAAGGGACGCCTTTCGTATCGACCCCTGCGGAGCAACCCAAATCCAAAGCCGTGGCCGACGCCTACCGCGGATTCGCCGGACGAGTCGCGGCGCAGCAGTCGATCCTCAATGCCAAAAACGACGGGGCATTAAACCAATTTTCACTGGATTGGAAATCTTAAGGAGCCCCCATGGAAAACCAGGCTGTACAGGTTAAAAAACTATGGCAGGTGAACGATCGGACCCTTGGTATCCAATGGACCGACGGCAGGGAGAGCCAGCTGGATGTTATACAACTGCGCCGATCCTGTCCCTGCGCCATGTGTATCGACGAGTGGACTCATACGAAAAAACTCAAGGATTCAGACGTGCCGGAAACCACACGTCCCACCCGCATTGAATCCGTTGGACGGTATGCGATGTCGATTAAATTTAATGATGGGCATAATACGGGGATATATACGTTTGATTTGCTGCGGAATCTTTAGGCGCGTCCTCATTCCGCCCGAATACTGCGTTGCTCAAGCCTTTCAGTCCTCGCCTACCCATTTAAGGTATGTCTCGTCCCTCAGGGCTTTCGCGCCTTATCTCGAACGAAATGAGGGCATGCCTTAATTTGCAGAAGATTTTGTTTTGAATTGATCCCGTAGGGCTGTCAGTGCCTCTTCGTCCCGATGCTCCGGTTTGCGCGACTGTATCTTGGCTTTGAGGTCGGGGGGAAGTTGTCCCAGAATCTCCATCTCATATTCAAGCCACACACCGAACTTTAAATACACCGCCTCCCGCATTTGAAAGGTCAACTCAAGGATTTCGCGGCTGGTGGCATTCTTATTAAAAACAAAATTCGCGTGCTGGGGATTGATGCCCAGGCGGTCATTGTCAAAGGCTTTGACCCCGGCCGCTTCGAGCAGAAGTCCGCTGGGTACCCCCACATCATAGCTGTTTTTAAAAACACAACCACAGGAGGGAAAAGCAAACTGGTTTTTGCGGTTGCGGTCGCTCTCACAATGTTCCATCACCGACTTGATTTGAACCGGGTCCCCCACCGCCAGCCGCAACCAAGCGGCAGCCACCACCATGCCATTGTCCATGAAGATGGTATCCTTATAACCGCGAAAAATCCCCCGATTTTCATGGGTGACGATGTCGCCTTCCGGGGTAATAGCGATGACGGATTCCACGATCTGACTGATCTCTCCGCCATAACAGCGGGCATTCATGCGAACCGTCCCACCCAATTGGCCCGGCAGACGGTACATCCAGGCGCAACCAGCCAGTTGATGCTGCAGGCATGTCGCCGCCAATTCGGAGTTGTCCACACCAGCTTCCGCATAAACTCGATTGCCATCCACCGTGATGCGATTCAGTCGCTTCATGATGATGACGGTGCCCGGAAAATGATCGTCCCATACCAACGAGTTGGTGCCACCACCCAAAACAAAATAGGGCTCCCGTTCGGTGTGAAGTCGTTTAATGATGGCGGCGAGATCCTGGATGGTATGTGGCTCCACCACGGCGTCGGCGGTGCCACCGGTGCGATAATAGGCAAGTTGCTTAAGTATGGTGTGGCTCAATGGTCGTCCCTTTCGGTTTCGGGAAAAGCCGAAAATAACTCGTCCTGAAATATCCGATACAAATCGCCATCCATGAAAACAAGGGTAATCCGCTTTATGGTTGTAACCGGGTATTGAGTCAAAAATTCACAAAGGGCAGCCATGGTTTCCCGGGCAGCGTCCTTATGAGGATACCCATAGGCTCCGGTGCTGATAGCGGGAAACGCAATATGACGAGCCCCCCATTCATGGGCCAGGTTCAGGCTGGCTGTATAAGAGCGGCGCAGCAACGAGGCTTCGTTGTGAGTGCCTCCTTGCCAAACCGGGCCTACCGCATGAATCAATTTTTTGGCAGGTAGTTTGCCGGCAGTGGTCATCACTGCCGTGCCGGTGGGTGTGCCACCCAGTCGTTGGCATTCCGCAGCGATGGCCGGGCCTCCGGCCTGATGGATAGCCCCATCGATACCACCGCCACCGGCCAAAGCGGCATTGGCAGCTGTGACCATGACATCACAGACAAAGTCCGTGATGTCTCCCTGATACAGGTCGATGGCAGTGGCACCACAATGCCGAATACCCAGCATTGCAGCGATTACCGTTTTTTCTTCATGGCTTTGACCAGGGCTTCACCGATTTCCGCAGGGGTTTCCGCCATGACCACACCGGCTTCGCGTAGGGCCAGGACTTTTTCTTCGGCTGTGCCAGCACCGCCGGAAACGATGGCTCCCGCGTGTCCCATGCGTTTGCCTTTGGGGGCGGTTTTACCGGCAATAAAACCCGCCACCGGTTTCGTGACGTTTTCTTTGATAAACTGGGCTGCTTTGATTTCGGCATCACCACCGATCTCGCCGATCAATACGATGCTTTCAGTCTGGGGATCGGCCTCAAACATGCTGAGTACGTCGATAAAGTTGGTGCCCATGATGGGGTCGCCCCCGATACCCACACAGGTGGTTTGGCCAATACCCGCTTTGGTGGTTTGATGCACGGTCTCATAGGTCAGTGTGCCGGATTTGGATACGATGCCGGCTTTGCCTGGCATGTGGATGTGACCGGGCATGATGCCGATC
>JAKQGS010000104.1 GCA_029556045.1 Pseudomonadota bacterium
CATCTTCTCTAAATTGTCCAGTTAAATCTGTATATTATAAGAGACATCCCCTAAGGTCCGCGCCCTACGCGACCTTGGGGGATTGTTATGTCGTCAAAGGCTTGGCCGCGTAGGGCGCGGACCTTAACTTGATGGGTATGACGGCCGGTTATGAGGATAAGGCGTTGACGCATCGGAGGCTGAGCGGTAAAAGGACCCCACTTGGTTATGAAAAATCTTAAAACGAGGAGTCCGATTATGAAAAAGATCTTGGCAGTGATTGCAGGCACCCTTTTGGCTTCTTCCTCCTGGGCCGCCACCAGCTTTGTGAATGACCCATCGATGGTGATTGCGGGAACCACCTATAACTTTGACGTCAATAGCTCGGCGGAGGGGATCTGCAAGGCGATGGGCTTTAAAGATTATGTCGCGGGAAGTCTGGTGTCCCGCCTGGATGGTATGCTGGCCATCGCCTATGTGGATGCTCGCGGTACCGTTAAAGGCTATGAGCCCAATGCCGGCGTGACAGAAGTGGTGACCATGATTGGTTGTGAGGGTGAAGGCAGCGCAACCCCCATCGAAGGTGAGATGATCACCAGCCCCTCCATGTCTGTGAACGGGGTGAGCTATAGCTTTGACGAGCACAGCAATCTGGATGGCGTTTGCAAGGCCTTGGGCTTCAGCTCAGCGGTGGAAGGATCGGCTTATTATGATACCGCAGCCTTTCCCAACATCGCCTATGTACGTTTCAATGGTGAAGTATTTCGCCTGTTGGAAAACCTTAGTACCGCTGTGGTGCTGAAACAGGTTGCCTGCGAGTAACCGCTGGAAACAGACTGTTCCCGGGTCCCTCCCACTGATGCGGTGGGATTCCCGGAAAAAGAGGCCCCGGTGGGCCTTTTCCATTTTTAACGGGATTTAATATTGTAGGTGGCACTCACAGAAACCGATTCATCCTGGATACGGTCGGAGCCGCCATTGAGATTGGCGATGATGCCAAATAGTCCCCCCAGGTGAATATTCAACCGCCCCATGCTGACAGCAAAATCGAGCCCCCAAACGGTGGTGGGCTCCGCCTGCCATAGGAATCGACGGTCCAGCTCCAGATAGCCGTCCACATAATCATCTGTCACATTGCTGCCATCCTTGACCGGTCCTAAAACCCGCCGCTGGTAATTGATCCAGGGGAAGACGATGAAGTGTTTGGCCAGGGTGATGCCCATGTTGAGGCCTAGGTCGATCTTTTTCACATCGTAGCGATATTTGATTTCCTCGCTGTTGTTGGCGGAGTTGGGAAAGTCAGTGTAAAAGGTGTTGGTATTGTCGTAGTAGTGGATCACATTCAAGGTTTTATAGCCGCCAATCAGGGTGGGCTCCACGAAGCGGGGCAGAAACTTCAGGGACGGGATGTAATAAATATAGGTGCCGAGGCCGCTGTAGGATATCTGGCTGGACTGGGTCGTGTAACCTGATGTGCCAAAGTTGTCCCGGTACTTAAGGCTTTTCTCGCCAACGTCGGCCCCAAATCCAATACCGAATTTGTCCGCCGCAAAGGCCACAAGCGGGGCTGCTTCATAGCCCTCCAGCTCCCAAAATGAGCCATAGCTGCTGGCGTCGTCCTTTTTTCCCAGATCTGCATATTCGGATCCCAGGAGAAGAGATGTTTGCTCAAACGCCCCCGTCAGTGTCACGGTATTGCGCTGGGGGATCAGGTGAAAATGCGGGGCGGAGTAAAACAGGGTCTGGCTCTTGCGCCGTTGATCCTGGTAATGATCCATCATTTCAAAACGGCGATCGTCCGTGGACACGGCGTTCGATTGCGCCAACACAGGTGCTGCTGGCAACAGAGTTAACAATGTGAAGAGGATTTGTCGCATTTCATCCCACGGCTGCCCCGCCAGAGGGGGGGCCTAGTATAAACCTTCATGGGATATATCGGCTGGGGATGCAAAAGATTGACCGAGCCGACAAAAACTCCAAAGAATGCCAATGAATTAGCGATTAACGCGGGTAATGTCGGGGGGCGTCGGTATTTAATACGGACGGTAAGAAAGGGGAATTTTAGAATCCAAAGATCTGCGTGGCATACCATCGCCCGGACGAATCCGGAGCCACACCGATGCCCACCGATTTAAAGTTGGGATTCAGCATCTGGTCCATATGGGCCTGGCTGCTGTACCAGGCTTGCATCATGCTGCCAGCGATGGTGCGTTCATCCCGCGGCATCACACCTCCACCACCGGCGCAAATTTCCATGGGTACCGAGATGGCCACGCCGAACTTGCTTTGGTAGCGTTGGTTGCGGGCTGAGGGAAAACCATCGTGCGAAAGCCGGTTGGCGGCCGCCATCTGCTGGGACCAATCCCGTGCCAACCACCCCAGTTTGACATCCAGTCGAAAGGGGGACAGGCCAGCGTCAGTGCGGGCTTTATTGGTGGCGTTGAATATCAGTTCCTCCGTATCACAGTCAAACTGCTGGGGAGCCTCCAGGCAGGTGTAAGCATTGGGATCCACGTTGGGGGACGGATTTGATGGGATTTCGGTGGCGGGAGTGTTGTCTCCTGCCGGCGTGGAAGATTGTTTGTCGTCTGTGGTGCTTGGGACGCCCTTGTTTGCATCGGCCGTGCTCTTTTGATCCACTTGGGGTGTGTTGGGGGTGTGACTGACCTTGCGTCCAGTTTTTTCGTTGGATCGGCTTTCGCATGCCGCAAGCAACATAACTGCGATTCCTATGGTCATTAGGTTTGCGGTTAATCTTAACGGTCGGCGCACGCTGATTCTCCTCACTGTTTTCGTGACGTCTTTTCGCAGCCTGCCGCGGCTCCCCCTATCCAAAAGCCCTTTGGCCGTCCCGCGAAATAGGGGAATGATACTTCGTACCCTGCCATATCGGTAAAAACACCCTTAATCTTTAGATAAAACCACAAGAAGGGGATTTTGTAGGAGATTTGAAACGGGAAAATCCCTGAAGGTGTCAGGGATTCTATGGACTTTATGAGTGGGACCGCCAAATTCGGGCCGGCGGAATGGTGCGGCCTTAGGGATTTGTGTGCCTCATCGTGCGGCAATGGGCTACGAAATATGTGATCGCTGGGACATTTTTTTTCGCGAGTTCATCAAGAATCCAAGCTGATTCAGCTGGATAAAGGGTGCGATTGAAGTACTGGGTTTCACTCCCCCGGGATAGTCCGCGAATGCGCTCAAGATCGATATTGCATGCGTCATAATGCCCGGACTCAGCATCATATTCACCCAAAACAATGAGCAGGTTGGCTTGACGATTTTGTGCCCCTTTGAGTTGAATGACGATATTATCCCAAGCCTGCGGGTCGGATGAAAACGCAGAGGAAGCCGCAAGAACTCTCACGCCGGGAGTGCCGAAGGATTCATCGAGCAAAAAGCGATGATCCCATGCCACCGTGATGGCATCGGTGAGCGGCTGCTGATTTTGCTCTTGATTGACACCAAGAATGCGATCCATTTTTGCCTGACCGATCTGGGCTGCGTTCATGCATTCGCTGACCCAATAGGAGAGTTCACTGCCCTCACGACCTTCTGCAAATTCCTGAACAGCCGCAATTTCATCACTCCAAAGTGAGCGGTATAAGTAGGGGGCGTCTTCTGAATAGGGATCACGACCCGTAAAAAGCCGATCATCGGATTCCACATAGATCGAACAATCATCATAGCGTGTCGCATCATTATTGTCCCGCTCCAGGGCGATACCCAGGGATATCAGGCGATCATTGGCGCCGACGATATCGACATTCAACTGATCCTTTTTACGACGTGGTTCATTTTGACTACGGGATCTCCAGATATAATCGGTTGTTTGATGTCCCAGGAAAAACTCCTGATCAATCAGATGAATTTCCTCATATTGGGCATGCAAGGATTCGGACTTCGTCTGACTGGAGGATTGTTGATCGGCCTGACAACCCACAAGGAGGGAAAACGATACAAGGAAGGATGTGGTAATTCCTGCAATACGTGCGATTGTTGTCATGGCGCTTTCTCCGTTCCTATATTGGTGTTGACGATTACCTGTAGATTCAGCAAAAGGCGCGCCAAATCATGGGGCCAGTAAAATCATGCTCTTTCAGAAAAAGGGGCAGGAGAATCCTGTCGTAAGAGTGAAGGCTGCTGAAAACTCTGACAGGGATTAAAAATATACCGAGGGTAAGATTGGTTTTTTCATCAGTTTACTTCCCCTTCAGCACCGTTGTGTGCATATGTCATTGCGTTCACTAGGGCCTTTTTTCAGGTGGGTTAGCATTTGAGGCGCTTTAGTGGGATAATGTTTATGGCTTGTGATGCCTATGGCAATGAAATCTAAAACCACGCGGTAAGGGTGTGTGGAAATAGAAGTCCCAATGGTAAGGGTTTTCTTAGGAATTTCCATGGGTTCCGTAAGGAACCATTCATGGAGCGGGAAACGGGATTCGAACCCGCGACCTTCGCGATGGCAACGCGACGCTCTAGCCAACTGAGCTACTCCCGCAATCTGAATAGCTGAAAAGGTGAGGGCAATAATTACGTAAAACGATTGAGGATGTCAAGAGGTGTTATGAAAAAAATAAACGAAATTTTCGCAATCGCCTGGTACTCCTTACTTCGCAGGCCAAACCCCCGATCAGCCCAAGTCAAAGTTCCCCGTTTTAAGAAAAGCGATACGCTCATGAAGTCCCGACCCATTGCATGGGAGCCTATGACTTATGTGCTCCTGGAAGATAAAAAAGCCGTGGATCGGATGTTTCAGCGGTTTTGTGATGTCGTGACAAAGGAACTCCAAAAGGCCCGCCCCAGCCGCATCGGAGAGACCCCCAAGTTTCGTATGGAAACGGGAACCCTGGTGGGGGAGCGGCGTTATCTCTATGTGCAGCCCTGGAATGAAACCGGCTGGCTGGTGGAACAAGCCCCCTCCGGTTGGGTGATTGCCCGTGCCGATAAACGCCCCGGAACAGAAACGTTTATGCGGTCTGGTGAGGCATTTGATGCGGTGAGCCTCTATGCCAACGAAGAGGATCCCGGTTTGATCAAAGTTTCGTCCCATCTGGCTGGGGACGAGGACGTCAGCTGGCCTCTCTATGAACGGCAGATCAGCGATTGGTTGCGAGGTGCCATTCTTGGGGAAAAGGAGGCGTCGATTTGAAAAATTGCTGCATCCTTGGGAGCCGCTGGGTCAGGGCCCTCGCCTTGGGGGTACTGCTGAGTTTATGGGCGCCACCTGCCGCCGCCGGATTTCTCTGGCAGATGGGAGGGACTTGGGAGAGCCTGTCGCTGCGGCCTGTTGCGGAGGAACCCACCCCCAATTATTACGGGTATGGCGTGCAGATGGTCTATGGCTATTCCTTTTGGGGGGTTTGGGACCTGGGATTAACGATGGCCTATGCCCCCTTGCAGCAGGAAAGCGCGGGCCTCGGACAGGAGGACCTGCAATGGATCAGTTACGGCGGTGTGATGGGGCTGCGGTTTGGGCAGGCGGTGTACATCGGCCTCAAAGGTTTAGTTCAACAGTATGATTTAATACGACAAAAGAGCGACGATGAAGTGGACGGCAGCTGGCGCGGCAACGGGGCCCAGCTATCTTTGGGGGGATTCTGGCCGATGGGTACCCGAAAAGGACACCTGTTGCAGGTGAATCTGGACCTTGGTATGGCAACCCTGAATCGTCAGGATGCAGCGGATCGAAAGCGCGTGGTGGACACCTTCGGTGTCAGCTTCCATTATGTTTTCAGTTCGCCGGAAGCTACCGGGCTTTGGAAGCGCATGAGCACTTTTTTTTAGGTGTAATAGCAGTTGATACCGTCCTTGGATGGGGTATAAGTAGATTTTGCAACAGGATCTTAATTGAGGCTGTTTACCACCGCGCAGCCATCATCGGAAAACGCGGTTTGAAAAAAGGGCAGCGTGCCATAAAAAAATGCAGACTTGATATCCGGGTGATATCAAGGTTTTTTTTCTTATGATGATGCTGCTCCATACCAGAATAGGACGCTAAATCGGTGGCTTATGTGGAAGTAAATTCGGATCTGGCGCAAACTCCCGCCACGCTGGAGTCCTGCCGGCGATGGGTGTATGACCGGGTCTTCCGGCTTCGTCCCATGGAATACTGCAAACACTACCCTGACTGGCCTGGTATGGTGGGGCTGGAACTGGAAATGGGGGTTTTCTACCAAGAATCCCTTGGCTGGAGCAAACCTTTGGCGGTGTCGCTCAGCGGTGATCGCAGTGTCTCCCAAGCCCTCTTGCCGTTGGCGCAAAGACGTGGCTGGCAGCCGCTGTTTCAAGACGATGCATCCATGTCGTTACTGAAAATCGATCTGGACCAGGATGATCAAATCACCTTTGAACCCGGTGGTCAGGTGGAGATTTCCACCAAACCCTACCCTTGCCTTTCCGATGCACTCAATCGTTTAACAACGGTACAGGAGGACCTTGACGCTGCTTTGCAGGTGATCGGGGCCCGCACGCTCCAATACGGAATCAACCCCTGGCTAACGGTGCAGGAGATCGGCCTGCAGATGAACAAACCCCGTTACCAGGCGATGGATCGGTATTTCAACAGACTCAGTGAATATGGACGCCGCATGATGCGGCAAACCTGCACCGTGCAGGTGAATCTGGACTTTGGCGGTGATGAGGCCACTCTGGCGCGCCGTTACCTTGCGGCGAACCTAATAGCCCCTTTCACCACGGGGATTTTTGCATACTCCCCGGTTGTGGATGGAACCGTACAGACTGCACGCAGTTTTCGCAGCCAGGTTTGGCAAGGCATTGATACCTCGCGAACCGGATTTCCTCGCTTGGAAACCATCGCCCGCAAACTGGATCGGGATAGCTGCGTGGATGCCTATCTTGCGGCGGTCCTGAGCGCTCGTGTGGTCTTTGTCACCGGCCTGGGATTTCAACCGCAGGATGGTCGTGTCACCTTTGGTGATTGGTTGCAGCGCCCCCTTGGAGGGCTAACCCCATCGATGGCGGATTTTGAAACCCATCTGTCGCTGCAGTTCATGGAGGTTCGGCCCAGGGGCTTTTTGGAACTGCGGCCCATCGATTGCCAAAGCCGCGTTTGGCAGGCGGTGCCGGCGGCTTTTAATATCGGGATTCTTTACGATGATAGGACGCTGGCGCGAGCCTTGGATCTGTTGCTTCCCCATTTATCCCGCCTGCCGGAACTTTGGCAAAAGTCGTCGTTCGGGCTGACCGATCCGGAGATTGCCGCGGGAGCGCAGCAGTTGATGGATATGGCTCAAGAGGGTTTTGGGCGGTTGCCGGAATGTGTGCGGGGCCGACGCACCGTTGAAACCATGGCGATTTATGATCACCATTTTACGAGGCGTGGGCGTTGCCCCGCCGACGATATCGTGGATGCCATAACACAACACCCAGGCGGTAAAACATCACCGGAGCTTTGGTTGGCGACGGAAGACAATTGGATGCAATTGGTATGTCAAGGTGGGAGCCTATGAACTTGAAAAATAAGAACAAGACCGACAGCACGGTGGGAGACGTTAAAATTGGAGACTCAAAGATGAGTACAATCGATGTGACCGATGTGGATCTGGATGATCTGGGAGAGGCAGGCAATCCTGATTTTGAAAAGGATATGACACAGACCAAACTGGAAGAATATATCGATGATATTGCTGAAAGCGTCAAAGGGGGGCTGGATCAGAGTATTTCGATCCTGACTCCCTGGTTTTTCAATAACATGCCCAAGATCTATTATCAAACCACCCCGCGACAGGAGAAGGTTCGCCATCTGTCAGCCATCATCACTGGCCATGTGTTTGAAACAAAACAGACGGTTGAGCT
>JAKQGS010000109.1 GCA_029556045.1 Pseudomonadota bacterium
TCTGAGCAGGGTGACGGGCAGTTTGCGGGACAACGGCAGGAGTTTAAAACCCACGGGGTTGGTCCGGGGTACCATCTGGGTTATGGCCTGGAGTTGCCCATCGCTTATGGCTTTCATTTTACCACAGCCTATAATGTCCGGATTTATCAGCTGCGCTCCTTTGATAACCGCGGTGAGGTGGGGCGGAAAACCGGTCGCGAAAACAAGCGGGAAGTGGTATTTGGTTTGTCGTACTACTATGAATAAAGGTTTGCGGCCGCATGTTTAGAGGATGAAAGCCCCATGACCCTTTATGAACAAATTGGTGAGAGCGCCATCCGGCTGGCTCTCACTTCTTTTTACGTTAAAGTCTTTGAAGATCCCATGATCGGTTTTTTCTTCTTCGACCATGATCGTGAGCATATCACGGCACAGCAGATTGACTTTGTGACCGGCATGCTGGGAGGTCCCCGCCGATACCGGGGGAAACCTTTACCGGTGGCTCACTATCCTTTGGCGATTCGTCCGGCCCATTTCGCACGGCGTCAGGTGCTGCTGCGGGAGACTTTATTGGAGGTCGGTGTCCATGAGTCCCTCGTCGACCAATGGCTGACTTTGGAGTCCGAGCTGAGGCCGTTTATTTTCAAGGGCGCCCTTTCGTGTCAGAGCTGAGTCCTCGTTTTTCTTTTCATCCTTGCCCCGGTAAACTACGTTGAGGGGTATTTCTTCAAATCCCAGTTCCTTGCGGAAACGATTGGCCAGGTAACGCTTGTAGGATTCCTGGATTTCCTGGGCCACATTGCATTTCACCACAATGGTGGGGGGAGCGGTGCGCACCTGTGTGGCGTAATAGAATTTCACCCGTTTGTTGGTGGTGCGCATGAGGGCGGGAGTATGCTGCTGCACCGCCGCATGAAGCACTTCGTTGAGGCGGGCGGTGCTGACCCGGCTCTGGTAGGCTTCTGCCAGTCGTTCCACCACCGCCATGATCTTGTGGACCCGCTGATTTTCCAGACATGACACAAAAATAACGGGGATAAAACTCATGTCCTGCAGTTTGTGGCGGATGGCCTCTTCATATTCTTTTGCTGTATGGGTGTCCTTGTCAGGCACCAGATCCCATTTGTTGACGATGATGAGCAGCGGCTTGTGATAGGACATGGCCAGGGAAGCCAGGCGGGCTTCCTGATCGGTAATGCCCTCGTCTGCGGTGATGACCAGGGCCACCACATCCGCTCGCTCGATAGTCATGAGGCTGCGCATCACACTCAGGGATTCGATTTTGTCCAAGATCTTAGTCTTGCGCCGGATTCCGGCGGTGTCCACCAATACGTAAGGTTTTTTATTGTAGGTGAGGGGGGTATCCACCGCGTCGCGGGTGGTGCCGGCCACATCGCTGACCAGAGCGCGGTTTTCCCCCACAAGACGGTTCAGAATGGAGGATTTGCCGGCATTGGGACGGCCCACAATCGCCAGCTTGACGGCTCCGGCTTCCTGGATCTTGCGATGGTGCCGTTCGCTGGAGGCTAGCTCTGCCTCGATGGCTTCCCGCAGATCCCAGACGCCGCGGTTATGGGCGGCGGAAATTTTCAGAAGGTCATCCACGCCCAATTCAAAAAAATCCCAGGTGTCGGTTACTTTTTCAATGCCGTCCACCTTATTGACCACGTAGAGAACTTTTTTATTTTTCTTTTTGAGGTAATTCACCAGCTGACGGTCGTGGGGGTGCAGGCCGCTTTTACCATCAAACACCATCAGCACCACGTCAGCTTCATTGACGGCGATTTCCGTCTGCTCCCACACGATATTTTGGGTGAAGGGCTGGAAGTAGAGATCTTTGGTTTCAAAGCCACCCGTGTCGATCACAATATATCCGGGTTCGTCATCATGACACGGGGGAACCGTACCGTAGAGGCGATCGCGGGTCACCCCTGGGCGATCGTCGATCAAAGCCGTATTCGAGCCGGTCAGACGGTTGAACAGGGTTGATTTGCCGACATTGGGTCGACCGATAATGGCCACAATCCCTTCAATCATGGGAACGCTCCAACTGGATAAGCTGTTTCAGCAGGTCAGGAGATTCGCCGAGCTTTTCAAATGCAGCCCGTGCGGCTGCCTGCGAGGCGGCCTTTTTACTTACTCCATCTCCACGACCCAGCACAAGGCCTTTGAGGCTCACGGTCATTTCAAATTGACGGTCATGATCCGGACCGGATTCGCCGGAAATGGTGTAGGTTGGCGTATCGCGGAAATGCTCCTGCGTCAGTTCCTGGAGCCTGGATTTATAGTCTCTTTCAACCAGTTCACGCAAAGGTTTGGCCAGAATTGGTTTGTAGAGGCGCAGGATGGTCTTTTCCGCCGCTTTAAAGCCCCCATCCAGATAAATAGCCCCCAGCAGAGCCTCCAGGGCGTCCGCCAGCAGGGATGTTTTCTGTCGTCCACGGCTGCGTTCTTCGCTTTTACCGAGGATCAGGGCATGGCCCAGGTGGATGGATTTGGCCAGGTTGGCCAGGGTCAGGCTGTTCACCAGCGAAGCGCGGATTTTAGACAGATCCCCCTCTGCGAATTGGTCAGGGTGTCGCAGCAGTTCGGCGCTGATAGCCAGCCCCAGGACGGAATCCCCCAAAAATTCCAGTCGTTCATTCCAGGCGAAGTCGACCGGGGAGGCGGCACCATCGGCCGGGTTCAAAGACTTGACCGCCGAGCTATGGGTCACGGCTTCATAAAGGAGGTTTAAGTTCTTAAATTCATACCCCAATCCCCGCACAAGCTGCCGCGCGGGGGCATAGGGATCACCTTCCGGGCCCCAGGGGTGCCGGGGAAGATCAGAGGTATGAAAATCGGAATTCAGAGTCATCCGGAAACTTTCTGTTTGGCTTGGTTCCCATGCTGGGAGGTGTCTCCCAGAGAGGGTGCGTCAAAATGAGCGATCCATAAAAACACGCATTTAATAATACTTTGTATTAGATATTTCAATGTATTTTATAAAATTAAAATAAATACAATAAATACAATAAGTTGCGCGGTGTAGAATAAATCAAAATGGGGGGTGCATCCAGTCCCTGCGAGGTTCGTGATAAATTAAATAGGACATGACTTCTTTTCGGCATGGGTGAGGCTTTTGGGACGGCTCCTGCGCACGATATTTCTATTGGGATTTTGCCTGGCAGTGGCTCTGGGGGGGCTGGGTTATTATCTGAACCGCTGGAGCTCTTCTCCTGTCACCATTGTGCCGGAAACCGGCGTGGTGGTGTCGTTTCCCAAGGGTACCCCGTTAGGACGTCTGGGGGAGCGCTTGGCGGAGCAGGGCGTTATCAATAACCGTTGGCTCTTTACCCTGCTGGTGCGGGCGGATGGTCAATACGGATCCTTTCAAGCGGGGGACTATCAATTCATGGGGATGGTGACACCGCGGGAGGTGGTGCAGAAGATCCTTAAGGGTGAAACCTTTAGCGAGGTGGTCCTGCAGTTCACCATTCCGGAAGGTTTTAACGTGCAACAGGTCAGCGAACGCCTGAGTGCGCAGGGCTTGGGATCGGTAGCGGAGATTAAAGCGCTGTTGCATGACCCCAAGTTCCTCAAGCAAATGCGGGTGGAAGGACAGAGTCTGGAAGGATTTCTCTATCCTGCGACCTATACCTTTCACAAAAAGCCGCTGTTGCGGGACGTGGTCCAGAAAATGGTGGAGACTTTTTGGCAAAGGCTCCCCAATGGGTATATGGACGAATTGAAAAAAGTGGGACTTACCCTCAATCAGGCAGTCACCTTTGCCTCTTTGATCGAGTTGGAAACACAATTGGACTCGGAGCGTCCCAAGGTGGCGGAAGTGATCTGGCGTCGCCTCAAGGACGGTGTCCCGATTGCGATCGATGCCGCTTTAATTTACGGCATCAAGGACTATAAAGGGGATATCACCTGGGCGCATCTGAAGGATGCCGCCAATCCCTATAATACCCGGATTCATAGAGGGCTTCCCCCCGGTCCCATTGGCGCCCCGTCCGCCAATTCACTTTTAGCAGTTCTCAATCCTTCAAAAGAAGGTTTTTATTATTACGTGCTTACCGAATACGGGAGCAAGGAGCACGCTTTTTCGAAGTCTTTATCTGAACATAATCAGCGTGTAAAATTATTCATGGAATCCAATCCAAAAAAGTAACGGTGCATTCAGGGTCAATGGGGTTCATTGGCGGTTGAACGGGCAGAGCGAATCAACGGGAGTGACGCATGAGCACAGCAAAGTCCAAGAGCGGCAAGAAGACCAAAACAACAGCCAGTCGTGCGAAAACCGATGGTCCTGCCACCACGGAACGAGGCAGCAAGGAGGACCGCGGCGGCCACCGGATTCCTATCCAGTTGCTGGTGGATTACAAAAGCGACGGGCATTTTCTCTTTGATTTTTGCCGAGACCTGGGCACTGGCGGCGTTTTTATTGAAACCCGGCAACCTCTGGCCAGTGGTTCCATGGTGGACCTGACCTTTACCATCCCGGACAGCAAGGAAACTTTGGAAACCCGTGGCCGGGTGATCTGGGTCCAGTCCGAGATCCCCGGCAAAAACCTGACCCCCGGCATGGGCGTCCAGTTTGAGTCGTTTGATACCAGTCAGCGGCAGGTGCTGGAGGAATTTATCCGCCGGTATAACGAAACCGCCTCCCGCTCAGCTTAATGACTTCGGTGTGGCCGAGGCGCTTGCCCTATGATAGACTCCCTCCCATGATTTTCACGGAGAGGAGTCTATTCCATGCCGACCAAAAAACCGTCGATGCATTTGATCTGGAAAAGACCAGATGGGTTTCATGGGGCATCCCCCGCGGATTTTATCACCATCGATATCGGCCATGACGCACGCCTCTGGGTTCATAAAACCGACAAAGACCAATACCCCTTTAAAATTTCAGGCAGCTGGGAAGAAAACGAGGCTACGGTCCGTTTAAATAATCTCGTTAATCTCATCCCAGAGCCCAAAAACGTATGGGTTGATCACCTCACCCGACTATTTGCCCACACCATGAAAGATAGCTCTCAGGAATTCTTCGACGATCTCACCAAATGGCTGAAAGAGCTTCATAAGAATATCAAAGGGGATTCCTGGGAATTGGAAATCCTGAAGCAGGCCCTGGTCAAAACACAAAACCGCCTGCAAGAAGCCAAAGACGAATTTATCCGCTGCGCTGCCCGTTAGAAGTCGCCCATAAATACGCTGGCGTTGTTACTCGGTCGTCCGTGGTCCTCATTGAGGCTTATCTCAGCCGCGGTCATCGTCTTCCTCGCGAGCTTATTTTTGAGACCATTTCTAATCACTGGAATATTTGATCTTTCCTCCGCTCCATCTGGCATTTACCATTATTGTTCGCGATGTCTCCGTTATCTAGAGGCCATTTACCATTATTGGTTGCGACGGGTGTCAAGGTTTTAGACGATTTCCTCTCATTCTAATGCTCTGAAAATACTAGACTAATCAGTCTTTGAATTCTGGCACGCACCTTGCTCAGGGCGGTTGTCGATGCAATGTTGTTCGCGGAATTTCCTGTTGAGTTGGACCGGATGTTCGCAGCAAAGAAAGGGAGATAGTCATGTTAACGGCAAAAGTTTACAAGTGGTGGAAACGCCAGTGGAGCCTGTTGTTGCGGGTTCTTTTGGGGCTGGGCGTGTTGGCCTCAGCCTCCAATGCTGCAGCACAGTCCCATTCGCTCATCAATTCGTCGCGACCCAGCACCGTCCCCAACGTTTCTATTTCGCAGTCTCTTGAAGGCGAATACGGCTTTTACAACATCATCCGGGCCGGTGGAGATGAGGCCAGTGCAATGCACCAAACCTGGCGCGGTTACGGTGTTCGCAACGGTCTCGGTGTTGAACTCATGAAAT
>JAKQGS010000128.1 GCA_029556045.1 Pseudomonadota bacterium
ATACGAGATCGGTGGTGGCTCGATCCGCATCCATAGCCCGCTGATGCAGAAAAAAGTGTTCAAGGCGCTGGGCATCGAGCCCGAAGAGGCCCAGGAAAAATTCGGTTTTCTCCTGCGGGCCCTGGAACTGGGGGCCCCACCCCACGGAGGCATTGCCTTTGGCGTGGACCGCCTGATGATGCTCCTGACCGGATCCAGCTCAATCCGCGACGTCATTGCCTTTCCCAAGACCCAGAAAGCCACCTGCCCCCTGACCGAGGCCCCCTCCTCGGTGGCCCGCAAACAACTCACCGAGCTGCACCTCCGGCCGGACTGGAAGGAAACGGCCTGAAGACCCAATCGTCAAAAAAACGCCGGAATCGATGCCCTGATTCCGGCGTTTTGTCCCTTGGTTGTCAAGCGACTTTGCCAGCAACGTCGCTTGGTATCAACCCCATTCTTTTTTACTTCTGCTCAACCCACTCCCCATCAATAAGCAACTCATGGGGACGAAAAACATTTTTGTATCCCATGCCAACGTGGCCCTCGATCCAGTACCCGAGATACAAAAACGAAATCCCATGGGTCAGACAGATATGGTTAAGTGTCAGGATGTTGAGTGTTCCCGGACTTCGCCACCCCTGATCAGGGTCAAAGAAAAAATAGACCGCGTTCATCCAGTCCGGTGCCCCATCAACAATTGCAACCCCCAGCAATCGTTGCTCGACCTTGTAACGAATTTCAAAACAGCGGCTGATGCTGGTGATAAAAAATCCGGCATAATAACTGTCGGCGCGGCTCTTTCCTTCGGGAAAACGGGACGAAAGAAAGCGTTGCAATAGGTTCAGGTTTTCCCTCGACATGGTCAAGGGAGCAATTTCCACGGTCACATCCTGGTTTTTCTTCCACACCCGTCGTTGATTGCGATTGGGGCGAAAGCATATGGGCCGAATGCGGATCGGTACGCAACGTGTACAACCGGGGCAGCGCATATTGTACATGCAGTTGCCGTTTCGGCGATAGCCCCTGGCCAGAAATTCCCCCATGGTCTGATCATCAATGCGCCCCAGGACTCCCTGATGATAAATGGCCCGCGCTTGCAGACCATAGGGACACTCGGCCGCCGCATTCATGAAAAATTGCTCCAGACCCTGGGGGATTCCGGTCCCCAACCCTTTGTTGTTATGATCTCTTCCGGTCATATCACCCCTTGATCAAGCATGGGGCCGGCCATTTTGACAAAGCCGGCGATATTGGTGCCTTCACCGACCAGCCGCACGTCTTTCTTGCCCAGATGAAAGATGTCCTGAAAAGTACTCTCATTCCGGGCCACTGCCGGAAGGGCGCGGTCGGCAGGATGCCGCCACCCCGGATTCCAGCCGAAGCCAGGGAAAGGCGGTGTTGACAGCGCTTTTGGGGCCTGTCCGCAATAATTGTGAATAAGGTCGCGCCAAATATTGTTCAGGATCTTGACATCCTTCTGTTTGGCCATGTCAATCTCTTGCGCCTCATAAATATCTCCGGAAAATTGACATCCACTTTCCCCTGATCGTCCATCCACGGCAGGGAACACGATCACCTGCTCGGGCTTACCCAGACCCACGAGAGTGGACTGCCGCCGATATTGCCGATACAGTGCAAGCACCGGTTGGATTGTCGTGAAAAATTCGGCGACGCCCTGATGGAATGCCTGCTGCTGCGGCGGACGGTGGGGGGCGAAGGCCAGCATGTGCTCCATATTTCACCCTTGACGGCGGAAAGGGGGCAAAGGAGATCCAAGCGATCTTTCAAGATCGCCGGGCGTATTGAAATTGCGCCAGGCATCGTGCAACGGGCGAGGGGGACGGGGGGT
>JAKQGS010000143.1 GCA_029556045.1 Pseudomonadota bacterium
CCTGACGGTGCGCATCCCCAAGGCGGAAGACGCGAAACCCAAGACCATCAAAGTAACGACTGCAAAGAAATAACGCATCCTCTCATTATCAATTCGTAGAGGCAGGTGATCGAAGAGTTTTCCAAGAGGAAAACTCGGGGACTCCCGTAGCGAAAAGCCTTCAGGGCTTATTCGTGGAGGCGAGGTAACCTGCCTCTACTTGGTTTAATCACCCGGTTTGACGATCAAGCAAATTCACGAAATTGGCAGGTTCAGTTCGATTTATCGCGCATCTAAATCATCAGATCCGGTTTAATCTACAATAAAGATATGAATGAACAATCACTAAAAAATGCCCTCGAAGGACTGCCTGTGCCAGAGGTCATTTACTTTGAAGAGACGGATTCCACCAATGAACGAGCGTTGAATCTGGCGGGGACTGCGGAAGAGTTCACCTTGTTGGTGGCTGACCGACAGACCGCCGGGCGAGGCCGCATGGGACGCCGTTGGGTGACCACGCCTGATAGTTCATTGGCTTTCACGCTTATCCTGCATCCCACCTCCACAGAACAACAATTCATGGGCTTTTTCTCTTTTTTAGGGGGATTGGCGGTTTGCCTGGCCATTGAAGAGGCTTGCGATGCCAAGCCGCAGGTCAAATGGCCAAACGATGTGCTTTTGGGCGGCAGAAAAACTGCCGGTATTTTGGCTGAGTCCCAATTTCAGGGCGATATGCTCGCCAGCACCGCGCTGGGAATCGGCATCAATCTGCAAAAAGGCGCGGTCCCACCTCCAGAAGAAGTGATGTTCCCTGCCACCTGTGTCAGTGACCACTGCCCGGGTTTGACGGACCGCGAACACTTTCTGGCGTCCGTTTTGCGGCACTTGATCGCATGGCGTCCAAAGGTAATGGAGCGCGCATTTCTGGATACCTATCAATCCCGGTTGGCGTTTGTGGGTGAAAAAGTCTTGCTTGCGCAACCCCCAGGTGAAGATATTCAGGGAATCATGATGGGCGTGGATATGCTTGGCCATCTGGTGCTTGAGCTGGAAGATGGCGAGGTCAAGGCATTCCCGGTCGGTGACGTAAAATTACGATTGGGATGACGTATGCTTCAATCAAGTCTTTGACTTGATTATTTTCTCCTAAACTCCAACCATATAGACTCAGCCAACAAGATAATAAAAATCCGTTCACGTCGGCTAGATCATGAACGGATATTTTTAACTTGGTAAATTTATTTTTACTTACCCCTGTTAGAAAAATAATATTTTGGGTTGGAGAACCTCCAACCCAACCTGCTTGCCTGCTCTTTTATTGGTCTTTTTTGGAATCAGAGATGCGCCCGATGGACGCGACAATGTCATTCTTGTCCAGGTTCATCACGCGCACACCCTTGGTGGCACGTCCCTGTTTCTTGATCGCGTCCGCGTCCACGCGCAGCATGATGCCGTTGTTGGAGATCAGCGTCACCTGGTCATCTTTCTCAACCACGCGCGCGGAAGCAATCTTGCCGACCGACTTTAGCGATTTGAGGTCGATGGTGGCCACCCCTCTGGTGACCCGGCCCATCGTGCGGTATTCATTCAGATCCACGCGCTTGCCATATCCCTTGTCCGTCACGATCAACAAAGTGCCTTTGGGTACCACCACCTCAACCGCTGTCAGGCGGTCGCCCTCTTGCAGTTTGATGCCAGCCACGCCCTTCGCACTGCGCCCCATCGGTCGGAATTCTTCTTCCTTGGTACGTTTGGCATAGCCGCCAGCAGTCACCATGATCACTTCATCCTTGCCGCTGGTTAAACGCGCCCATCCGAGCTCGTCGCCTTCTTCCAGGTTGATCGCGATCAACCCGCTGACGCGCACATTCTTGAATTCCGAAAGCGCCATGCGTTTCATGGTGCCTTTGACGGTCGCGACAAAAATGTATTCGGCTTCATCGAATCCGGGCACCGCCACTGCTGCGGTAATGCGCTCGCCGGGCTCCAACGCCAGAATATTGACAATCGGTGTGCCCTTGTCCGTGCGGCCGGACTCTGCCAGTTCATAGACGCGCTCGGAATAGACCTTGCCGCGATCCGAGAAGAACAGCAGGGTATGGAGCGAGCGGCACGGGATCAGCGTATCGATCTCATCCTCATCCTT
>JAKQGS010000146.1 GCA_029556045.1 Pseudomonadota bacterium
TGCACCCACCGACGAATTGGATTTGGAGGCTGCCCCGGAGCTGTCCGAGGAAGAGCAGACATCCCTGGAAGAGCGTTTGACCCATGAGATCGAAGATGAAGCGGAATTCATGGCCACCCAGGATATCGATATGAATGAAGACGATCGTCTACAGGCGATTCAGGCCCTGGGAGATGGAGAGCTGGCTGCTGAAGCACCTCGGTCCGAAGCCCTGGATGAACTGGACGATGTTTCGGGAAGCGAGATGGAAGAAATCGAAGATCTTTCCATGGAAGAACTCAAGGACAGCGGCGAAACCGAAGATATGGCCGATCTCGATGAACACATGCCTCCTGCGGTCAATATCAAACGGGATCCTGTTCCTACCAACGTCCGGGAGTTTGCCCGTCCACGCCCAAGCCGGCAACCCACTGGGGATGCCGCTGGATTCAGCGGCGTGCAGATGGCCGGTCCGAACCGATTGCAGCTGCAGTTTGAAAACGGAGCCTATATGGAATTTGATTGTGGATCGTTGGAGCCCGGACAAACGCGGAATTTGAAACTGGCTGGTCAGCAGTTCACCGTCGCCCGCGATGAAGCGGGGTTTCGACTGAGCGCTGATGGCGTTGAGATATTCTATCCACTGGCCATGGTGGCGGCATAAAGCCAGCCACCGGCCAGCATATGACTTCAATCCTGATGCGGGCGTTTTTTCCACACATTGCCGCTTGAGGTCACCGGCAGCATCTGATGGCTGTTGTCGTGAAAAAACTGCTGCAGATTGGGATACCGGGAACGGGATTGATAAGCCCAAAAGAGCTGTCGTCGGGGATGACGGTGTTTGGAAAGAATTTCCAGAACAGTCGTTTCCTCTTCGTTTAAGTTCAACTCCTGCGCCTTTTCTAACAGCGTATCCACCGCTTCGCGGAGGCGGTTGTCCAGTTCCAGATGCTTCTGTCGCGCTTCGGAAAAGTCCACTTTTTCGGTCTCTTCTTCATAGACGCTTTGGTAGTGTTGCCAGGCGCTGGCCAAAAGACTCAGGGTGGGAATGCGTCCCCCGAAATGACGCACCATCAGCAGCACCTGGTCCACGGGATGGGTGTCCACCAGGATTTGCGCGTCACGCTCCGCCCGCTTCAGCTCATCGTCATCCAGGGCAGTGAATTGGCAATAGGTGTCCAAAATACGTTTCCATGTGGGAGTTGCCTTGGTGATGGCGATCCCATGATTTTCTTGTCCGTTGTCTTTTTTGGATCCTTCAAAAACCTGGAATCCTGCGGAGCCGCGACGAAACGGAAATACGATCGCATCCGGCATGGTGACTTCGCGGTCAAACTTGAGATTCCAGCGATCCATATCGTATTCCAGGCCGATGCGGAACGACTGGCGATCGCTGTGGTAGTTGTTTTCCGAAAAATGCAGGTTGACCATGCATCGCTCCCGCAGCTCCATCAGGGAGCTGTGGATCTCCCTCTCACTGAACCCAATCAAGGATCCCAGTTCCTGCTCCGTGGTGATCAACTCATCCAGGCCCGAAGCGGCGCAATTGAGCAGATAGAGAATGACGCTGTAATCGCATTGGCTGAGGCGAACCATCGCCAGAACTTTAAGCCCGGAATCTCTGACAAAATCCTGAAACGCCATAGGAGACATCCTTATCGAAAAATGGTGCGGCCATCCATGACCGCGTTATTTTTAGGATTCCCAAGTCATCAACAGATCATCCGCGTTCACCTGATCCCCCGGATTGACCTTCAATGCTCCAATCACCCCCGCCTTGGGGGCCTGGACTTCAAATTCCATTTTCATGGATTCCAGAATTAACACCGTTTGTCGTTTGGCCACGGTGTCACCGGGATTCACCAGGATCTTAACCACTTTACCCGGAACTGGAGCCGCCACCTGGTCGCCCCCTCCGGAAGATTTGCTCCCTGCCTGAAGTCCACCCTTGGGTCGACTGCGGGCAAAGGTCTCACCGTCCACACCTATCCAATACCAATGGGCATCCCGGGTTTGGGCATTCACCCATGCAAAATCCTTCCACGCTCCATGCTCTTTGCTTTTGACCAATCCCCGCCCCATGGCGGATTGACAGCCGGGAAATGAGGGATGGTTATGGAAGCTCTCATACGAAGTGATTATATCATAGGGATGAGATTCCCGCGGGGAGCGGGAGGAAAAAATCTGGCTGGTGGTGGCCCGTGGGGTGTCGAGATAGTTGTACATAACCGTTGGGGATTTTGCCCCAATCACGTTGTTTTCCAAAAGCTCCAGCAGATCGTGACTCAGGGCGCTGGCCTGTTGCCGCTGTGACTCCATTCCCGCCAACAGGCGGGGAAGGTTCTGATCAATATAGTGGGTTCCCACGGGATCCCGCAGAAACAATTCATCCGCCAGGATCTGACGCAGCAGAGCGATGTTATTGGGGGGGCCAAAAAATACCGACTTGCTCAGGGTCAAGCCCAGACGACGGAAACTCTCCTCCCGCGTGCTGCCAAAGGCTACCGCCTTCGCCACCATCGGGTCAAAAGCCGGTGAGACCTCGTCGATGGGATCGATACCCACCTCCCAGCGAATCCCGGGGCTGAAATGGGGATTAAATCCGAGGATGGGTCCCGGTGACGGGAAAAAGTTCTGGGTGACATCCTCCGCATAGATGCGGGCTTCCACTGCATGGCCACGCGGCTCCAGTTTTTCCATCGCAGCGGGAATTGACTCACCCTGGGCGATGCGCAGTTGCCATCCCACCAGATCCAGACCATACACCTCTTCTGTCACGGGATGCTCCACCTGGAGGCGGGTGTTCATTTCCAGGAAATAAAAATCTTGGACAGCAGCGGTCCGGGATTTATCCGACCAGTCCACCAGAAACTCCACCGTACCAGCGGAGGAATAGCCCACCTTGCGGGCCAACTGCAATGCGGCATCGTGCATCGCCCTGCGGGTGGCTTCACTCAGGTAAGGGGCTGGCGCTTCTTCGATGATCTTCTGATGACGCCGCTGGATGGAGCAGTCCCGATCACCCACCGTGATAACCCGTCCCTGCAAGTCTCCCAACACCTGGACTTCCACATGCCGGGGGGTGGTGAGGTAACGTTCGATGATCACGCTGCCATCCCCAAAAGAGTTTTTGGCTTCGCTGCTGGCTCGCAGGGTGGCCTCACGCAACTCAGATTCCTGGTTGACGCGGCGCATGCCCTTTCCGCCACCACCAAGTGCCGCCTTGATCAGTAGGGGATAACCCGCCGTGCGGGCAAAAGCCTCAACGGAGGAAAGATCGGGATTCTGGGGATCGACGGTGATGCCGCGCAATCCGGGGACCACCGGCACACCGCTGGCGATCGCCAGTTGTCGTGCGGCATCCTTGCTGGCCATGGCGGTGATGGCCGATGGAGGTGGACCAACCCACGTCAGCCCAGCATCGATCACCGCTTGAGCAAAAGCCGCATTTTCCGACAAAAATCCAAAACCCGGATGCACTGCATCGCACTCAGCCTCGACCGCCAGTTTGACCATCAGAGACACATTCAGATAGAGAGCCGGATTTTCTTCCGGCACGCGGATAAAGTGATCCACCAATCCCACCAGAAAATGGGGTGGGGTTGGACGAGAGGAAACAACCGCGGATTCAATATCAAGACCCTTGGCCCCCAAGGCGATACGGCGGGCGATCTCTCCGCGGTTGGCGATAAACAGTTTTTTGATTTTACGGGATGTCATCGGCACCTTCACTTCAATCGATGGCTGGGCATGGCCGGATCCTGTCCGGCACCCGGTCAAGTGTTTGTAATATCCGCCAGAATCTCCGCCGGGATGTTAAACTTTTGCCGCAACAATCCCTGCGCGAAAGTTTTCCCCTGTGCGTCCACCCGCAGTGTTTTGGTGCCGCCGCCACCCAGTGATGCCTCCAGCAAAAAGTTAAATCCCTGCATGTTGCTCAAGGTATAACGCACCACTGGACCGTGGCAGATTTCCTGGAACAAGTCCTTCACCACCTGGGCGGTCAAATGCTTGTCAAGGTATTCAAAGGCTTTGGGGGAGCGGGCCATAATACCGATATTGGCCATGTCTCCCTTGTCACCACTGCGTCCTAAACAGATTTTGGAGAGCGGCACCATGCCATCCTTCATCTGTCCGCCGATAGCCTCAGCGATAGGTCGTGAGGCTTTGGTGGCGGTCTGGGTGGGCACGTCGCTGGGGTTGAAGTTCCCTTCCGGCGTGGTGGTGATGGTTTTTTCCGCTGTCACCTGATCCTTTTCCACCAGGGCGATTTTTGGTAACACCGCTGACTTGGGCATCAGGGCCGGCCAGTAACTCACCACCTCCTGTGGTTTCGGAACACCGCCCATGACGGACACCCCCGGAGGGCCGCTCAGGATCAGAGAGGGGATCATTTTGCCAAAAAACGCCAGCTTCTCCTTGTCGTCGGAGCGGACCCCCAGGCGCAGCATGATTTCATTGCCGTCGTCCTGATGCACCAGCGAGCGGTGGCAGGCGTTCCAACCAAAAAATTCGGTTTCGGTTTCTGCGAACATACCCTGACAGCGGTTCCAGAAAATTTTGGCGAAGGCCTCGGCTTTTTTGCGGGCGTTCGGTCCGGAAATGACGATAGAGCCGACGGATTTAAATCCATCCGCATAGGCCATCGACACTTTATAGAAGGGGGTTGGTTCGTAACCCTTAACCCCAGTAACTTTAACGCGGTCTTTGCCATCCTGACCCAACTGAATGGTGGCAAAATCCGCCACCACATCCGGCGTGATATAAGCGCGGGGATTACCCATCTCATAAAATAGCTGCTCACGCACGGTATCCACGGAAACCATGCCGCCGGATCCGGGGTGTTTGGTGATCACCACGGTGCCATCCGCGGCCACCTCCGCGATGGGAAAGCCCACATCATCAAAGGAAGGAACCTTTTCCCAGTCGGTGAAATTGCCACCGGTGGACTGGGTGCCGCATTCCAAAATATGACCCGCCACAATACCCGCCGCCAGTTTGTTCCAGTCGTTCAGAGCCCACCCGTGCTCAAAGATCATGGGGGCCAGAGTGATGCCGGTGTCGGTGACGCGGCCGGTGACGATGATATCCGGTTTCCAGGCCAGAGCCTCCACCACGGCGGTGGCCCCGAAGTAGACGTTGGCAGACTGCAGGCGGTCGATCACCTCATCGAAGGCCTCACCGGTTTCCATGTTTTGGAATTTGATGCCGTCGCGATGCATCCGCTGCACGTCCGTCAGGATATCGTCTCCGTGCACCACGGCGATTTTGGGAAAGAGACCCATACCCGCCGCCATCTCCGTGATGGCTTTGGCACAGGCGGTGGGATTGATACCGCCGGCATTGGTGATCACGCAGGTTTTTTGCGCCAGCAGTTGTGGCAGAATCTTCTGCAGCATACCGAGAAAATCGCGGGCATACCCCAAGTGCGGCTCGCGGGCCCGCTGCTTCTGCATAATCGACATGGTGATTTCCGCCAGGAAGTCCATGGTGATGTAGTCCAGTTTTCCACCCAACACCTGCCGCTCAAGTGCCCGCGGGTCGTCCCCCCAATATCCTCCGGCATTACCGATGCGAATAACTTTTTGTGACATAACCGTATCCTCTCTGCTGCGTTACATGCGGAAAATGCCATTGGTGGTTGGTTCCCAATGGTGGTGGATGGTGGTGGCCAGCGCCATGGCCAGAACTTTGCGGGTGTCGCGGGGGTCGATGATGCCATCGTCCCAGATGCGGGCGCTGGAATAATAAGCGGAACTTTCTTCCGCATACTTTTTTAAAATCGGCTCCCGGATCTTGCGAATTTCGTCCTCGCTGGGAGTCACACCCTGACGCGCCAGCTGGCTGATCTTGACGGTGGCCAGAACGTCCGCTGCCTGCTCGCCCCCCATGACGGAGATGCGGGCATTGGGCCACATGAACAGAAAACGCGGATCATAGGCGCGGCCGCACATGCCGTAGTTGCCTGCCCCGTAACTGCCACCCACGATCAGGGTGATCTTGGGAACGTTGGCATTGGCCACCGCGTGCACCAGTTTGGCGCCGTCTTTGGCGATGCCACCGTGTTCATACTTTTTACCGACGATAAAGCCGGTGATATTCTGCAGGAACAGGATGGGAATGTTTTCCTGGGTGCACAGTTCGATAAAATGGGTGCCCTTCAGGGCGCTTTCAGAAAACAGGATGCCGTTGTTGGCGATGATGCCGACCGGAATCCCTTCGATATGGGCAAACCCGCACACCAGCGTGGTGCCGTAGTTGGCTTTAAACTCGAAGAGGTTCGAGCCGTCTACGATGCGGGCAATCACCTCACGGATGTCAAAGGCCTTGCGGGAGTCCGCTGGCACGATGCCCAGCAGTTCCGCCGGATCGTAGTAAGGGGCTTCAGGCTCTTCCAGGCGTAAGCGCGGCACCATCGGTCGTCCAAGGTGGCGAACGGTTTCCCGCAGGATTTGCAGGGCATGGTCATCGTTCTCCGCCATATGGTCCGCCACGCCGCTGATGGCGGTGTGGACACGGGCGCCCCCCAACTCCTCAGCCGTGACGTCTTCGCCGGTGGCGGCTTTCACCAGCGGTGGTCCCGCCAGAAAGATGGTGCCAGTGTCCTTGACGATCACACTCTGATCGCTCATGGCGGGGATGTAAGCACCGCCAGCGGTGCAGAACCCATGCACCGCGGAGATCTGCTGGATGCCCTTGCCGCTCATGCGGGCCTGATTGTAAAAAATGCGGCCAAAGTCGTCGCGGTCGGGGAACACCTCCGCCTGCATCGGCAGAAAGGCGCCGCCGGAATCCACCAGATACACACAGGGCAGATGGTTTTCTTCGGCGATCTGCTGTGCCCTGAGGTGTTTGCGCACGGTGATGGGAAAGTAGGTGCCCCCTTTGACGGAAGCATCGTTGGCCACGATCATGCACGGACGTTTATGGATGATGCCCACCCCGGTGACGATGCCGCCACTGGGAACCGACTCTTCGTACAAATCCTTGCCAGCCAGACTGGACAACTCCAAAAAGTGTGAGCCCGGATCCACAAGTTTTTTCACCCGCTCCCGTGCGGTGAGTTTCCCCAACCCCTTGATATAGGCGATGGCTTTTTCGCCGCCGCCAAGGTGGGCTTTGCGATTTTCTTCCGCCAGCTGATCCGCCAGTTCCGCATGAAAGCGGTGATTGTCCTGGTAGACGGACGATTGGGTGTCGATGCGTGATTCGATTCTCATGGTGCGTTACCGTTATGCCACTTTAAAAGGGTCAAAGTCCTGCCACTGTTGCAGGCCTTGCCCTTCGTTTTTAAGTAAAAATTGCAGCACCGCGCTGGTCACCTTACAGTCACCAATCGAGCGGTGGCGGGCTTCAAACTGCAGACCGTAGTGCATCGCCAGGGTGTCGAGGTTTTTCGACTCCAGTTGCGGCAGCAGCACGCGGGCCAGCTTTAGGGTGCAAAAGCACGGCCATTGCAGTTGGTAGCCCACACGTGAGGCCGCTGCCTTCAAAAACGCGAGGTCAAACTCCGCATTGTGGGCCACCAGAATGGCGTCCTTGAAAAACTCCAAAAATCCTGGCAACACGTCACCGATGGTGGGCATACCCTTGAGCATGTCAGAGGTGATGCCGGTGATCTGGGTGATGGTGGAGGTGACGGGAATCTCCGGATCCACCAGCGTGGAAAATTCATCCACGATCTGGCCATTGGCCACCTTGATGCCACCGATTTCGATGATGCGATCCCGCTCGCTGTCCAGCCCCGTGGTTTCGAAGTCAAAAATCACCAGCGTCTGGTCCCGCAGCGCGGCGTGCATCTGGGGCAGATACCGTAGTACACGAGCAAGGTATAATTCCCCCATATCCCCGTTGTTGGACGCATCCTCTTTGGGAAACAGCACGTCGTTAAACATGGAATAGGCGAGTTGCTCCTGACTCATGGGACTCCGATGCCGGTGCGTTGGGTAAATGAACGTCAATGTTGTAGCCTATTTAGGGGCGATGAGCAACCTCGGGACAGGGGGGGAAACCAAAGCGCCCCCGAATAAAAATCTTGTTATTCGGGGGCGCTGACAAAGCTGATATTAAGAAATCATAAAATTTTAAAGGCCCGCGGGATCAAGGACCATCAAATCTCATTTTCAAGATTGTGATAAACCGCCACCACATCGTCGTCATCCTCCAGGAGATCGATCAGGCGGGATACCTGCTCCAGGGCTTCTGAGCTGACTTCTTTTTTCGTCAGGGGAATGCGCACAAGGGAGGCTTCTTCCGGAGTGATATTGATCTCCTGCAGTTTTTCCTGGATGCGGCCAAAGGCTTCTTTCGGGCCCGTGACCACGTAAAAGCCTTCATCCAGCTCCACATCGTCGGCACCGGCGTCGATCATGTGCAGGGTGAATTCTTCCTCATTGATGCCTTCTGCCGGTATTTCAAATTCTGCTTTGTGGCTGAACACAAATTCCAGCGATCCCGAAGTGCCCAGGGTACCGTTGCACTTTTTGAAGAAACTACGAACGTTGGCCACCGTGCGGGTGGGGTTGTCCGTCGATGCCTCCACAAAAATTCCCGCACCCTCAGGTCCGTATCCTTCATAGGTGATGTCTTCGAAACCCGCACCATCGCTCCCCTGGCCCTTCTTGATAGCCTTTTCCACCAGATCTTTGGGGACATTGAATTTTTTGGCTTTTTCGATGGTGACTTTCAGGAGGAAGTTTGCGGTTGGGTCGGGGCTGCCGCTTTTTGAGGCTTTAAAGACGTCCTTTAAGACACGGGTGTAGAGTTGTC
>JAKQGS010000174.1 GCA_029556045.1 Pseudomonadota bacterium
AAAGACAAAGTGAAAGAGTTTTTTGCCAACAAATAAATTCTTCACCTGATTAAAGAAAAGAGAGGCTTTTGGTAAACAGGAGCCTTTTTTTATTTCCTATCCATCCATCATGAGCTTTTTCAACAAATTTTTTACGCGGGAGAAAAAGGAGGACCTCAACCAGGGCCTGGAAAAAACCAAGACCTCTTTTTTTACCAAACTGACCAAAGCCATCGCCGGCAAGGACAAGGTCGATGAGGAAGTCCTGGATGAACTGGAAAATGTGCTGATCACCTCGGATGTCGGGCTGCCGACCACCGTCAAGATCATCGAACGGATCGAAGCCCGGGTCGCCCGGGACAAATTTCTCAATACCGCAGAACTCAACGGCATCCTCCGCGACGAAATCGTCAATCTCCTGAGCGAAAACAATACCGTGGACCTGGAGGACTACGACCTTCCCGCCCAACCCCGTCCCCAGGTGATGCTGGTGGTGGGCGTCAACGGGGTGGGCAAAACCACGACCATCGGAAAGATCGCCTTCCAGCATACCATCCGCGATAAAAAGGTAGTCCTCGGCGCAGGCGATACCTTCCGGGCCGCAGCGGTGGACCAACTCAAGATCTGGTCGGAACGAGCCGGCTGCCTCTTTTTCAGCAAAGGCATGAATGTGGACCCGGCCGCCGTAGCCTACGAAACCGTTGATTTTGCCCTCAGCCATCAGTGCGACCTGGCCATCATCGACACCGCCGGCCGCCTCCATACCAAACTCAACCTGATGAACGAGCTCGGCAAGATCAAACGCTCCATATCCAAAAGACTGGAAGGGGCGCCCCACGAAGTCCTGCTGGTCCTCGATGCCACCACCGGCCAAAACGCCATCGAACAGGCTAAACATTTTTCGGAAGCCACCGACGTCACCGCCATCGCCCTCACCAAACTCGACGGTACCGCCAAGGGAGGCATCGTGCTCGCCATTTCAGACCAGTTCAAGATCCCCATTAAATATATCGGGGTCGGGGAAGGCCTGGATAAACTGCAGATCTTCAATAAGAAGGCCTTTGTGGATTCGTTGTTCGAGTAACCAGCCTTCAGCAGTCAGCAGTCAGCAGTCAGCAGTCAGTTTTAAGCACGCATTGGTTCCTTTCTGATAGCTAATAGCTGATAGCTGAATACTGATAGCTGATTACTGACCACTTTTTACTACAAACCGCTTGGCCGCATGGCTTATTCCATTGGAAAGTCGTAAGATATAAACCCCTTCACTCAGGACAGGAAGGGTGAATTCGTATTGAAGGTCGATAAACTGCTTATCGCGCCGGAAGAGGCGGCGCCCCATCGCATCCAGTATATCAATGGTATAGTCGCCGGATTGGTTGGAGTCCAACTGGATCTGAAGGTAGGAATAGGCCGGATTGGGATTCAGCGCCCGGATGCCGATCTCGTCATTCATACCCGTGATCACCCGGTTGCAGGCATATTTTTTAAGGGTATCCAAGGCACGGGCAATATTCAGCCTTCCTCCGCTCACCGTCTTGCCGGTCAGGTCGCTGTTTTTGTCAACAGATGCGAGAAGCGCACGCTTTGCCAGGCGTGCCGCGTCCGCGGGATTGGTTTTCTGATAATCGGCCCATTCCCGGCATGGATAACTGTATAAAAGGCCCACTGCTCCGGCGACCACGGGTGTAGCTGCCGAGGTGCCGGAAAAGGAAATATAAGTATTAGTACCCCCGGATTGAGTCGAAAAGACGCCTTCCCCCGGGGCGCCCAGATCGATGTGTTGGAGCCCAAATCCGGCGTTATAGATGCGCCTGTTGTCTTTCCCGGTATTGGTTACGGCGATCAGGAAATCACTGGGACAGGTGGAGGGCATGTCCCCTTCTTCGTCCACATCCGCGTATTTGTTGGTTGTGGCCCCGCAGTTGACGATGCCTTCCAGGCCCATTTTATCGTACATGCCGCACCAGATGGGGTAATCGGCCGCTTTGGCAAAGGAAATGCCGCCGCTGTAATTGATGGCCACAACGAATGCCCCTTCCTTGCCTCCCGACCGGTTATACCGGATCCTTTGGTCAAGCATGTAATTGAACATCTCGATCAGTTCCCCGATATTATTGGTACCAAAAGTGGCAATCATCAGTTTGTTGTTCCACATCATGCCGGTGACCCCCT
>JAKQGS010000176.1 GCA_029556045.1 Pseudomonadota bacterium
CGAACATGCCCTATGTAACCTATTACCATAGCGTCGGCGACACCCAGCTTGAGTTGTACTATGCGCCAACCCTGTATGTGGCCAACAGCAAAACCACGGACACGGCCGCTAACACCGTTTCCGAATCCAAGGTGTCCGGTATGAGTCATAACCTGAGTCTGCTCGCTTTGTACCCCCTTGCTAAAAACCTCCTGTACGGCGCGGGCTTCAGTTACACCATGGATTCCAACAAGAACAGCGAGTCCGATGCCAAGGTTACTAGCTCAGACCTGGCATTAAACCTGGCCACCTTCCGACTTAATTTTTAATCGTCAGCCCCTCCTCACGGAGGGGCTTTCATCTTTTTGAGAGGATTATGATATGCAACGTCTTGTTAAGACCGGCTTCGGGATGATGGTATTACTAACAACCAGCGCTGTGTCCGCGGATACCATCACACTGCGCGCTGACAACTGGTGCCCCTATAACTGTGATCCCAAAGATCCCCATCCCGGCTATATGATTGAAATTGCAAAAAGCGCGCTGGAGGGGGCGGGCCATAAGGTTGAATACGAAACCCTGAACTGGGCCCGGGCCATCGCCGATTCCCGCGCCGGCAAATACACAGGGATCGTAGGCGCAGCGAAGTCCGATGCACCGGATTTTGTGTTCCCTACCACATCCATGGGTAATGCCAAAAATTGTTTCTTCGGCAAGCCGGATGCTACCTGGACCTTCAAAAAACCGGATTCAGTCAAAGAAATCACATTCGGTGCCATAAAGGACTATTCCTATGGAGACGAGGTTGACGGTTATATCAAAGCCAACGAAAAAGACCCCAAAAAGGTCGACATCGTCTCCGGCGACAACCCACTGGAGCTCAATATCAAAAAGGTCCAGATGGGACGCATCACGGCTTTTATCGAATCAGAGGCGGTTTTAAAGAACTACCTGTTCAGCAAAAAGATGCCGGAAACAACATTTAAGAACCTGGGCTGCCTCAAAGATGCGGACGATCTGTTCGTGGCCTTCAGCCCCAAAGCCCCCAAAGCTAAAGAGTACGCTAAGTTGGTGGGAGACAAGGTGGAAGCCATGCGCAAGGACGGCAGTTTGAAGAAAGTCCTGGCTGCCTACGGTATTTCTGACTGGGGCAAATAAGTTTCTCTGAATGATTCTGGTGATGTCCCCCGCAGCGGTTTGTCAGCGACGGGGGACATTTTTTTATTTTTTAAAACAAACTATGCCCAGCCACGAAGCCACTGGAGTCCCTTTGCATACGGCCAAATTTCAAGACCGTTGTCCAACACGCGGGTCGCCGAAGCCTCCGATGAGATAACAGCAACTGCAACACCTGGGAACTTGGCGCGAAACGCGTTCAAAGCCGAAAGTTTTTCCGTTTTCGCCCCACTTTTAATTTCAAACGCCATGATTGGTATTCCATTTCGATGCACAACCAGATCGACTTCATGTCGTCCCTCTCGCCAGAGACCAAATTCTAGCTCCATTCTTGCATAGTCCTTGATGCGAAAAAACTCGTTGATGAACCAGGTTTCAAAGAGCAACCCCTTCTCCGCCGAAGTTGGTGGATCCTGCAATCGATTTTGCAAGGCACGGGCCACACCGCAATCAAAGAAATAGAATTTAGGTCGGGCCTTTTTCCTCTCACTTCGATCCATGGGCCATAGAAAGCGCCCTAACAGGGTATCTTCGAGGATACTGTAATATTCTTTGACAACGCTGGCAGCCACCCCGCAGTCACGGCTGATCGTGGCATATTCAATGACCTGAGCGTTTGATGCAGCGGCAACCGCAAGAAAGCGCTGAAACGCATCCAACCGCCGGACAACCGCTTCCGCCTGAATTTCTTCCTTAATATAGGTCGTCACGTAAGACTTGAGGGATTCTATCGCCAAACGTGTCTTACCGTTCAGGAGATGTACGGTGATTCGCGGTAGTGTGCCGAAACTTATGGCTTGGTCGAGTTTAAATTCGTCACCAAGTTCCTGCGTGGTCAAAGGGTGGAGCCGAAGATCCAAAGCCCGCCCACCCAATAGATTGGCACCACCACGCCTGAGCTTTCTGGCACTTGATCCCGAAAGAATAAACTGTTGATCCAATTCTTCGATGCTTTTTTGGACAAAATTCAGCAGTTGTGGCAGTCGCTGCACTTCGTCAATCACAATAAAAGCACCGGTTCCGTATCCCCTCAACTCCTCCCAAAATTCCCGGGGATTCGCGCTAAGCCTCAATTCCAACGATTCATCCAGCAGGTCATAATAGGCGTCGACATCGGGCAACTCTCGCAGCAAAAAGCTTTTTCCGGTCATACGAGGGCCGAACAGGAATAGAGATGCCCCCTCCCAGTCGCTGCCAGACTTCAGGCGTTGGGCCAGAGCGATCTCGCGATAAAAAACAGGATTCATGTTATTTATGCGCATAAATAACCTCCATTCCGTTATTTATAACATATAAACCACTGTATTGCTAGGCATTTGTATTTTTTTGATCAACATATTGAGAATTCACATAAACAGCCATTACGGGGTTAATATCCCTGTTGTTGGAGGATGGAATACCCGTTTCGTTTCCCAGCCATCCAACGGCTTTCACCCCGGGGCGAACGAGTGCGACGATTGCTTTGGTGAGTGACAATGTCCCGGGGCAATGTCACGGGGGCACCCACTCACCCATGAATCCGAGCCAGAAAACGCCGTGTGCGTTCGTGCCGGGGATTGGCAAAAAATTCAGAGGGAGGGGCCTGCTCCACGATATCGCCCCCATCCATAAAGATGACACGATCCGCAAAACGGCGGGCAAATCCCATCTCATGGGTGACACAGACCATGGTCATACCGGAATCCGCCAACTCCATCATGACGTCCAGCACCTCCTGGATCATCTCAGGATCCAGAGCGGAGGTGGGCTCGTCAAACAGCATGATACGGGGGTCCATGCATAGGGCGCGGGCGATGGCCACCCGCTGCTGTTGACCACCGGAAAGCTGATGCGGATATTTATGGGCCTGCTCGGGGATGCCCACTCGTCGTAGCAATTCTTCGGCTTTGCCCTGCACCTCTGACGGTTTCTTTTTTTGCACCTGAAGTGGCGCCAGCAAAAGGTTTTCCATCACCGTCAGATGGGGAAAAAGATTAAACTGCTGAAACACCATGCCGGTGGCCCGATAGGCGCGGGCATCCTGGTCCGGCTTGATCCCGAGTTTTTGGCCAAATAATGCAATGTCTCCCCCGTCCGGGATTTCCAGGCCATTGAGGCAGCGAATCAACGTGGACTTACCGGAGCCGGAAGGTCCACAGATGACAACACGTTCCCCTACGGCGATATCGAGATGGATGCCCTTTAGTGCCGCAAAACTGCCAAAACTTTTTTGCAACCCCCGGATCCCTATGGCGGGCACATCATGATCCGTCATCACTTGCTCTCCTTCTCCGGTCGTTTTTCAAGCCGCAGGCTGAGGCGGGACAGGCCGAAGGACCCCAACCAGAATACCGCTCCCGCAAAGACATATCCTTCCATCGCCACATCCACCCATTCGGGATCGGAGGTGGCGGACTGCACCATTCCCAGCAGGTCAAACATGCCAACAATCAGCACCAGGGAGGTGTCTTTAAACAGGCCGATCAGGGTGTTGACGATACCCGGCACAACCACCCGCAGGGCTTGGGGTAGAATGACCAACTGCAGCGTC
>JAKQGS010000177.1 GCA_029556045.1 Pseudomonadota bacterium
CGTACTGGTGACCTGGCCCACACCCCATCGCCTGGGTACCATGATTCCCGCTGGCGAGTGGTCAGGCCAGGATTATCAGCTCATCGTGCTGGATGAATGCCGGGTCGAAAAAAGGACCCCACGCCCGCGCATTGAGGTCCGCTTGATGAACGGGGATGGTTTCATCATCAATTTTCCCCCGGAAGACAAATTACTGCCGCAACCACCTCAAATGCCGAATCTGGTGGTCCCTCGGGACCCCGATGCGGATGCTAGATTGGCGGAAAAAATGGGGACGAAACCCGCTTCCGGTGATCACAAACAGCCTACTGAAAAAGGGAAGGATGAACATGGTAAAGCGGAGCCGCAGGCAAACGCCAAAGCTGATGATCATGCTGATGCTAAAAGCGGGGCTAAAGTGGAATCAATACCCAAAAAGAAGAAGAAAAACCCAGCCACCACCTTTGATGACACCACCGATCCCCTGCAAAAGTGGATGCTCAAACCCCGTGACACTTACGTGATGCCTTCCTCGGCCATCCTGAAGCAGGGATCACCGGCCGGTATTCGCGGGGAATGCCGCTACCGCCTGAAGGACGCCCCCGGGGATCCGGAAAGTGGGGCCATTGAATGTTTTATTACGGAAACCTATGATTACCTGCGGATGACCCTGCCCTGCACCAAAGGCATGTAACCCGATAAAATCATGAAGCCTATTCCTCCCGCATATCCTCGTGCGGGCCTCAAAACCCCGTCAATTCGGCTGTCTGGCCAATTTTTAACTTCCCTTTCTTATCAAAATTTAATATAGAACCTTGCCTATTTCGGACAGCCGGAACCCTTGTGAATGAAATCCCCATCCGGCCGTTCCTGAGACCAAAACCCAAACGTTTGAGTTGCACATGAAGGTCTGTCGATTCATCACCAACCTCCTGTTAACCACCGTTTGGCTGAGCGCCGGCATGGCCGCTGCTGTGGATCAGGAATCCAAACTCGGCGCCTCTACCAAAACCGCAGATAATGACTCGCGATTGTCCACCACCGTGACGGTATCCCACACCCGCTCCACCCTGGACCCCCACGACGAACTGGCCACCAGTTATCAGTCGATGGATATTCTGCTGTCGTACCCCCTGCCCTATGACTTGACCGTCAGCGCCTACGCCAATGTGGATCAGGAAAACGATGTGGATCGGGAAACCCAGGTGGGCAACGCCTACCTCGGCGTGGGTGGCACGCTGGTGAAGTTTAATGAGCAGGTATCTCTGGTTGGCACCGTGCGGGGCTACGCTCCCACCAATGCGGAAGACCGCAGCTATAAATCCTACCGGGGGTCCGCGTTTGCGAGCCCCGGCCTGAAAGTCAACCTGGATCCCATCGTTCCCGGTTTGGCCATTTCCGCTGGCTCTGCCTACAAACATGATTTCTACGAATATGAAGACAACCGTGAAAATAACTACAACCTCGAGCGCATTTGGACCAACTCGCTGGTGGCCTCGTACAGCTGGCAGCGACTATCGCTCTCCCTGACCTGGGCTAATTCCGCCAGCTGGAACACCGACAATCAACGCAATGACGATAGTTACCAGATGGCCCAGGAGATCGCGGTTCAAGCCATGGAAAATCTGTCGCTCGCAATAGGACATCAGAACGCCGACCGCACCTTCGGGTATGACGGCCTTAGCAACAATATGCGGATGTTTGATGTGAACTCATCGCAGGTATATGGTTCCGCAGCCTATACCTTTTAACTTGGTTTTCTGAACTTTCCGAGAAGGAGACGTGTGGTGGAATTGCGAACAATCGTAAAATCGGTGCGGGTTTCGTTGCTGATGCTGAGTGTAGCAGCCATGACCCTTGGGGGTTGCGGCAAAAAACGCAGCAAGGAATTTGTACAGGGTGACGGTGAGCACATCAACGCCATCAGCGAATTCGACGGCAAAACCTTCACCATGACCACCGGCGAAAAGCTGTTTAAAGGTGAAACCTCCCGTGCCGACACGCTGGAAGTTCTCGATGGCTTTAAGGATGTGAACAGCCTGGATTCCGTCGCCTTTGACATTCCTTCATCGCTGCTGGAGGGGTTGGATCTTTCCGACTTCCACTTTTACGGCAAAGAAAACCACACCTACGAAGTTCAGTACAAATTGACCGACAACATGATCATCCTCTCCAAGGTGGCACCGCAGGAGGATATCCCAAGCCAGGAGATGACCTATGCGGAAAGCCTCGGCAACGGCCGCTATGCGGTACCAATGCTGGGTCTACCGGTCAGTTATGCCACGGTTGAGGAAGTCAAAGACGCCAAGGGCAAAGACACCCGCCGCATCGCCACCTTTGGCAAGAAGTTCAAAAACGAAGCCACCCATTTCAAAGCGGACCAAAACGCAATTACCTACTTTAAGACAGAGCCAAAGCTGGACCTGCTGAAAGCAGACTTTTTCAATTCCACCGACGAGTGGTATTACACCAAGACCCTGATTGGTCGTCCCATCAACAGCGAAGAAACCCTCGGCGAACAGCTGGCGGCTCTGCGCATGAAGTTTGTGCGCACCAACAACTCCATCCTCGGCGTCGACCTCAACATCGCACCGGAGCAAACCGTTCTGGATCCGGAAAAAACCGTGATTGCCCTCGAGATCCCGGTCGAATGGGCGGACTTTAAGCTGACCACCACCGGAGCCGCCGCCTTTTTGGAAGAAACCAAAATCACCAACGGTACTCCCGGCGCCCGTTTCTGGGCCAACCGAGCCTACGGCCTTCTGGACTTTAACAACGCCGACCGGCTACAGATGAGCCAGACCCAGGAGAACAAACTGGAAAAACTGGAAATCAGCGAAAACTACATCTCATTCACCATCTATCAGTCCTCTACCGGCTTTACCTACCAGTACTCCATGGTGAAAGCCAAGAAACCGGTGGAAGGGCAAGTCCTCTATGGTGATGACAAAGAAAACTTTCACTTCTTTGCAGATCTCCGGAAAGTCATCAATGGCAGTTTGAATACACAGGTCAGCGATATTGAAAAACTAGTGCACACCCAACGCATTTACCCGGACAACGGGGAAATCGTGTTCCATATTTCCAAAAACACCCCGGAGATCCCTGCTTATATTCAATCCATCAAGGACGCCGTGCAGGCGTGGGATGACGCCTTTGCCAAGGCGGATGTGGGCATCCGGGTTCGCCTCGCCGACAAACGCGTTGAGCTGGGTGACGTCCGCTACCACAAAATCATTTTCTACGGCTATGAAATCGATGCCGGCAACCTGCTCGGTGTTGGCCCCAGTGTTGGGGACTCCCGCACCGGTGAGGTCTTTTCCGCCTCCACTCACATCTTCCTGCGCACCTATCGGGAAGGTCTGATTCGCAACATCCGCTCGTACCTGCGGGATCAGTTAGGCCTATACAAAGACAAACGAATCACCGGCATCGAAGCCTTTGACAAAGCTGAAGGTGAAGTGATCCGCGCTGGTGCGCTCGTCATGGCAGGAAATTCAGTGAAAACCGCCGACTTCGACGGCTACATGGCAACCAAATATCCGCAATACGTGACGCAAAAAGTTAAATCACCTGTTGATGTGGTGACATCTTCCAAAATTCCCGTTGTTGATCAATTCGATGCAAAGACACTATACGACTTGGTCAGTCCTGCCAAATCCTGCTCCTTTGCGTCCATCGCCGCCAGCGCCAACTCCTTTAAACGCCTTGAAGAGCGTTGTCTCGGCGGTAAAACCGCACTTTCCGATTACGTGGACCGCCTGAAAGCCGCTAACCAATCTTCTGACGAAGTGGTTTACAACGTCGACGGTGAGCATGATGCAATTTTGGCTTGCGCCAATGTGATGATGCAGGAGCAACTGTTCTCCACTCTTGTGCATGAGATGGGCCACAATTTTGGTCTGGGTCATAACTTTGCTGCGTCCAGTGACGCCAAAAACTTCCCCCGTAATGATAAAGGTGAGGTGGTTTCCCCCTATTCCTCTGTGATGGATTATCCCGATGATGATTTTGACAACTTTCATCAGGTCGGTCCCTATGACGTGGCCGCCATACGCTACCTCTATGGCCGCAAAGCGGAAACCGAAGATGGGGAAATCATCGCGATTCCCAGAGAAAAAAGCATCAAGACCACCATGGCGGAACTGGGTAAAAAACCCCGTGCTTTCCGGGTATGCAACGACGTTGAAGCTGGTCTGAACGGTACCGACATGTTTCTTGATCCCATGTGTGCCCGATGGGACGTGGGTGCAAACCCAGTGGAAGTCACCCGTTGGGCCATCGCTCAAATCCATGCAGGGCATATCCTGAATGGTTACCTCTACAACAACCGCACCATGTGGTCCGCCAGCGGCAGCACCTACTTTGACCGTCTCCGCCGCATTTACGAGCAGTGGCGCTACTTGATTGAAAACCGCGTTAACGGTCGTTACCTCACGGCTTTTGCCACGGGTGATGATTACCATGCGGCCATGAAAAAGATCGTGGACGAAGAAGCGGCCCGCGGCAATACCACCTACCGCGATTATTATGAAGCCTCCCGCATGATCTACGAATTTGCACGGGACATCGTATTTCAACCCATCCGCTTCTGCGTTCTGCAAGGGGAAGGACGGCAACCGACGCCGATTGAATTCATCCGTCTGCGCTCCAAAATATTTGAAACTAAAAATGAAACAGTACAAACCTGCGAGCAAGCCAAACCGCACCTACCGGATTTGATGGCGCTAGGGTTTATGGGTGGCCCTGAAGTATTGCCCCAACAATTCGAACTAAACCAAGCAGGATCAAATCTCCAACCTTTGGAGCTGACCCTGGATCCTAACGAGATGGCGAGCCGCATTAAACGTTCAGGCTTTGAAGACTGGGATGGCGTGAATTTTGGCTTAAACCCCATTTACGCCCAAGGCATTATGAACCTGAAAAACGGAGCCATGGGACTTTTGTTTGACCGAGCACCCCGACTCGTTACCGGAGCGCGGCGCAACTTCCTACCGGCTATGGTGGATGAGCCTGGTAATCGTCAAGAAATCGCTAATCTCGTCAGAGATCGCATTTTGAAAGGCGAGTCTTGGAGTCGCCTTGGCTTTAAAGATCTCAACGGCTTCATTCCGGCCTTTGCCGAATCACGGAATCTGAACAACATCTTGGTGTTCAATATGCTGAAGCTGACAGACGGTCCTGAAAGCACGGGACAATTCCGCGCCCAATTCAGCACGACCCGCTATAACAATTTTGACATCAACTCCGGTACCAGCGACATCATCGACATCATCAGCCGTGGAGACTCCTACTGGTACAACCTCGGTGTCCTGAGCGTGGGTCGTCGCGGCACTTATGCCCATGAGATTCTCACCAAACTCAACCGATTGGAACAGGCCTATCGTGTTGGCGCTTATCGTGCAGCGAACCGTCCGTTGGAGGGAGAGCTTGTGACGGCCAACAACGATGGTGAGTTCCAACTGGCCCTGCAAGCGCAGATCGATGGTTTGAAAGGGGAAGGCTCCGATGAATTGACCACCGAGCAACAGGTTTCCGCATCCTTGGCGGCCCTGGTGCAGTCTATGGTCACCTTCAGCCTCTACCCGCAAAACGATCAGGTGGTGGCCTTTGCCCGACTCCTGCAAACCGATCTCGCGGCCGCCGCCGCAGGCGGTGCTTCGGTGGATCTGATGGCGGTGGCTTCTGGTGCCGTAAAAAAATTCTTCCAGGGCAACCTCGGAAATACCATCCGTTTTGAGATGGCTTTCTCGCAAGCAGACCCTGAAAACTTTGACGCTCAATCACAGTTCCTCCGCGCTGGGGCGGTTGGCTCCTGGGATGACATGCTCGGTATTGACACTGGGAATAACACCTTTGCCAATAGACCACGCGAAGAGTAAAATCTTCGCCTGACGATCACCCAAACGGCCCCGCTCTCGCGGGGCATTTTTTTTATCCGACTTACACGGAAGAAAGATTCTAAATCTAATGGAGACACATCCCATCCGGTAGAATGCATATTTTCCCCATTCATTCCAATGAGGGTGAAATCTTACCACCCCAAATAGTTGCCGGTAACCACCGCAACTCGTTTATCAATTCATTTTTCTTTTAGTTTCAACCGGAGAGCCACCGATAAGAGGGGACGAGCCTGGTTAGCAGTCTCATGCATAGAGGCAAACTTGAGGAGGTTTTTCATCATGGCAGCATTTCGATGGCAGCATTTCCACTACGCCGCAATCACCTGCTTAACCTTGATAAATTTGGGATGCGGTGGTGGACTCAAACCCTCCAAAGAACCTATAAGCTCGACAGAAAAGACCAACGGTAGCGATGCCGGTGGAAACGGGTGCCAAACCAATGCCACCACAGGCTTAAAGCTCAGCGTGGACAATCCCACTTGGTATGGGGACATTAAGCCATTCTTTGATGCCAAGTGCACCTACTGTCATGGTGGTAAAAGCGGTGATCCAGGACCAACGCTTGTGACCTTTGCCCAAGTCTCCTCCAAAGCCAGCGAATCATTGAACAACATGAAAAAAACCGATGAGCCGATGCCACCCGCCGATGCCACGCCGCAGTTGGC
>JAKQGS010000182.1 GCA_029556045.1 Pseudomonadota bacterium
CGGTGCAACGCCACCGTGGTTTTGCCGCAACCGGCGCCTCCCAAGATCAGCAGCGGCGTATCCGGATCCGCCTGCAGCAGCGCAAACTGCTCCGCATCCAGGAGAGCGGAGACCTCGGGACCAAGAGCTCCCGCGCGTCCAATGCCAAGGCTGTAGCCGCGGATCGCCTGGCCCGCACCGCCAGCCAGGGAGGGGAGAGAACCCTGCGGCTCGTTTTGCCACTGCCCATCCCGCAGCCGGAATGCCCTGCCACCGCTGACAATATGAAGCAGTTTCATCTGACTGATGGTTAAAACATTGCGCTGCAGAACCGTACCGCGGGCGGTGCGTCCCGGCAATTCTTCTTCGTATTCGTCCCCCACCCGGTAGTTGAAAAAAATGCGGGAGATGGGAGCATGCCGCCAATCGATGATGGGAATCGAACCATCCAAAAACGTGCGATGCCCCAGCAATACGTCCTTGATCCGGGCTCCTTCCTGCAGCCGCATATGAGCGAAATAGGGGGAGCGAACATCCGGCAGGGTGTCGTCCATCTCATGCTCCACCAGAGCCCGCTGGGTGTTCATCTGATCAAACAGCGCCGGCAGGTCCGCCTCTTTAGCACGCGCTGCTTCTTCCCGCAGTCCTTTCAGGCGCTCTGCAATCTGATACCGGTCCAGGCGACGTTTGGTACCCTCGGTCTGAATCGACGTCAGCACGTCCTGCAGGGTCTTCTCCTGCTCCGTGATGAGGGTCAGGTCTTCGGGGGTCAGGACGGTAGACTGTGACACGATCAAATCCCTCGTTTCTAACGGGAAGCATGCGGACCTGTTCCCAATGGTCCCACCCCGTTCGGTTCTTTGCGCCCGGGAGGACTTTAAAAAGATTCTGGTGCAAAAGGCCGATCTCTGCGTTACTTCGTCAGAAAAAAATGCTCATGTATGTTGAATACACTGCGCTTTTTTTCCTCCTTGTGCCTTGACCTCGACCTTTTTCAGCAGAATCTAAAAAATGCGCTATACAGTATTCTTTTTTGCTGCTTTCGTCAGTGGTTAATGCGGGCCGGTCAGGATTTGTCGACCTCCGGCAGCGGAAAGGCCGCCGCCACGAAGCGCCCGTGATGGGTAAAACTCAGGGGGAGTGGACCCGCCGCTCGACCCACCAGGTCAGCAAGGGGCTGCCCGACGGGGGATTTGGTAAACCGCCATTGCGACGGGGTTCCCCCCCAGATCAAGGCCAGCTCCCGCTTGGCCAGGAGCCTGACGGCCCGGGAAAGGGGGCGTTGGGTATGGGACTCTTCATCAGGGCTAAACCAGGAGGGATCACTATTCAGAAGCTCCTGCGCGGTGCCGATGGCGTGGTACAGTTTCGTGGCGGGGTGGCTTCCCTGGGCGTAGACATAGTCGGGAGTGGTGGTCAATGTAACCGGCTGGCGGATCCCGTGCCAGACCACCGCCTGGTCATCCGGGTGCCAGACAAATGCGCAAGGAGAAAAGGCAATGTCCGGCTTCTGCTGTTTGACGATCTTGTAGGCGGTTTCTTTGGCGGCCCAAGCCTGCCACAGAAAAATCTCAGGATGGGAGCTGGATGCATAGGCCGCTAGTTCCGACTCACTGAGAATCCGCTGGGGAAAACGGGGATTGAGGGACCGCTCCGGAGTTCTCTCCTCCTGCAGATCCACCAGATCATTGCCAATGAATACGTCCATGATCGTCCAATCTTAAGAGAGGCTCGAAGTCATTTCTAAACTCCATCTGCGTTGTTGTCTTCGTCGCGCCGGTGCTCATTTACCAGGGCGTAAACTCCGCGCCGTCGCTCCTCGACGCCTAGCATCTGGAGTTTAGAAATGACTTCTACGATGACGTCAAACAAGCAAGGCCCGGTTGCCGAAGCAACCAGGCTTTAAGGGTTGGTCATCCGACAGGGCAAATGTGATCTTAGTGCATCAGCTTTTCAACAAGGCGTACAGCATCACCGATGGTGGCGATTTTATCCGCTTCGTCGTCGCTGATTTCGAGATCAAAGGTGTCTTCAAAATCCAGAACGATATCCACCAGACGGGCAGAGTTTACTTGCAGGTCGTTCAGGATGTTGGTTTCCATGGTGAGGTTTTTCAAAGCATCCTGGTTTTTGGCATGCTTGGAAATGATGGAAACCACGCTGTTGAACACTTCTTGATTGGCTGACATTACTCACTCCATTTCTTAAAAATAATACAGCTATTGACGTCACCAAACCCAAAACTGGCTTTGGCGGCCACGTTGATCTCGACAGGAGCCGACTTGTGTACCACACTTTCCCCATAGGCTTCAATTTCTGGATGCAAATCTTCGCAATTGAGGGAGCCATGCACAAACCCGTGGTGCATCTGCAGCACGGTGGCGACGCATTCCAGGGAACCGGATGCCCCCAGAGCATGGCCAATCATGGACTTGGTGGAGTTAATATACGGGAAATCCTCGGGTTTTGCTTCCAGTGCCGCCGCCCAGTTCCCCACTTCCTTGGGATCCGCCATGGTGGCGGTCAGGTGGCCATTCACATAATCGATGTCACGGGGTGAAATGCCGGCCTCCGTCAGGGCGTGCCGGATGCACCGTTGGACGCCGCGAGGGCTGGGGGCGGTCATGCTGCCGCCAAAACGCATCCCGCCGCTATTGAGACCTGTCCCCAATATTTCTGCATAGATGCGGGCACCACGGGCCTGGGCGGCCTCCAGGCTTTCAATCACCAGAATCCCGCAACCGCTGCCGGGGATAAAACCGCCGGAGGAGGCGCTCATGGGACGGGAAGCCTGCTCGGGAGTGTCATTGAATTTACGGCAGAGGACCTTCATGGCATCAAAGCCAGCCCAGATATGGGGATCGGAGCCTTCGGCCCCTCCCACCACCATTCGCTCCGCCAGACCCATTTGGATCCGCTGGGTTCCCATGATCACGGCTTCCGTACCGGTGCTGCAGGCGGCGCTATTGGAGGTCACCTGATTGCCAAGGGCCAGCAGTCCTCCCACCTTGGCGCTGACGGCGCTGGCCATGATGCGTTCCACAATGGTGCTGCCCAGTCGTTTGACTTTGCCTTCCGCCACGGCGGGGTAAACCAACTTGGCGAATGTATCGAGTCCACCGATGCCGGTTCCCAAAATGGTGCCGGTATCTTCGTAAACATAGTCCTCATCGCGGGCGGGAATTTTGAGGCCCGCATCACGAAAGGCGTCGATGGCAGCGATGGCGGCGTAGATCATACTTTCATTCATGGCCAAAAGTTCATCGGGAGACAGGTATTGGTCAACTTTCTCCATGATGCCCTGAGGAATGCCACCCACCTGGCAGGCAAAATTCAGTTCTTTCAGACGTTCGATGTATCGAATGCCGGAACGTCCCGCAAACAGGGAGTCTTTGAACTCCGGCAGGCCATGACCGATGGGCGATACCACGCCCATGCCAGTGACCACCACGCGGCGGTATTTCTTTGGTGTTTGACTCATCGTGCGACTCCCATACCTGAAAGCGTTGCAGAGGCTGCCAGCGACCCGTCCGCCAGGAACAGGTCCACTTTGGCTTTGAGTTTGCGCCGGCGCCAGAAAAGTTTTTCAGCTTTGATGGTCACAGTATCCCCCGGCTTGACCTCCTTGAGGAATTCTGCCTGAACATCCGTGAACACTGATAACAGGTTGCGAGCATCGATCGCTGGATCGTTCTCCGCTTCCTTCAGCAAAAGATAAATACCAAACGCCACCACGCCGGTTTGTGCCATCGCTTCGATCAGGATGACACCCGGAGTCAGGGGGCGGCCGGGGAAATGGCCGGCGTAAAAAAATTCGTCGTTTTTAAAGGTGTATTGCCCAACGATATGATTGTCGTCGATCTCCACCACCCGATCGAGAAAGCGAAACGGTGCTGTCTGCGGTAGGATATCCAGCAGCGTCCTGGAGACGGTGTCGATGGAGGCGCCCGAAATTTTCATCATCAAAGTCCTCCTAGCGTGTCATCAAGCCGCCCCGGGCGTGGGGCGAATGGGGATTAGGATAGTCGGTGTAAGCAATATCGCGGAAGATACCGACTTTGGCGTCCTTCACCGCATAGATTTCGGTACCGTCCACCAGCACGCGGCCATCGGCGATGGCAATGGCGGCGCCGCTGTCCTTCAGGACGGAAAAACGGCGGACGTCCAGTTCGTAGGTTACCAGCTTGTCATAGGGGCGAATCTGGCCGGAAAATTCCACTTCTTTGGCCCCCAGGGCGCGGCCGGAACCCTGAGCTCCGGAAGCGGCGCAGTAAAAACCCAACAGCTGCCAGATGGCATCTAGGCCCAAACACCCCGGCTGTACAGGATCGCCGATAAAGTGGCATTGAAAATACCAGGCATCCGGGCGGATATCCTGCTCCGCCACGATTTTTCCACTGCGGCCATTGCGCTCCACCTTGGTGATGCGATCAAACATCAAAAACGGTGGTGACGGCAGGCGAGCGACTCCACCTTCCGGTGGATTGTCCACAATGGTGCCGTTGCCCATGGCCAGGAGTTCTTCTTTGGTATAGTGCGTGCGTTCTACAAATTCCGAATAAAGCATTGGGTCTCCTCAACCGCTGATGTGTTCGCCGCCATCAACGCGGACGATGGTGCCATTGATCCAGGCGGACTCATCCAGCGACAGCAGATAAACTGCGTTAGCCACGTCTTCCGGCGTGGTCATGCGGCCGAGCGGATTGCGGCGCAGAGCATCCGCCTTCATATGACCGCTGCCGGGGATCAGGTTGAGGGCGGCGGTGTTGGTGATACCGGGCTGTAGGATGTTAGAGCGGATGCCGTGCGGGGCCATTTCTACCGCAATAGCGCGGGAAACTGATTCCAGGGCGCACTTGGCAGCAGCCACTGCTGCATAGCCGCGCCATGCGATCTCATTGCCTTCCGAAGTGAGGCCCAGCACCCGGGCATCCGCCGCAAACATGCTGCGGCGAAACAGTTCCTGGGTCCAGGTCAACAGATTGGTGCCCATATTGTAGATGGTCTGAGCCATATCTTCGTCGTTGGTCATATTATCTTGGTTGTAGGTGGTTGGAGTGGCCACGCCCGCCAGTGAGTAAGCGCCGGCGTCAAAGGTGGTGTCGATTTTTTTCTGCAGGGTTGTGGCATCCACACCCAGTTCCAGAGCTAGTTTAGCCACCGCTTCCGCCTGAGATTTTTTCGGGGGCATCGGGGCGATCAATTTTAGGTTCCCCAGAGCGATGGAGTGCAGCATCACCCGAACCTTGCCGCCCTTCAGATGATCCGCCATGCCTGCCAGGACTTCTTGTCGCCCTTCTTCCGCCAGAGCGTTGGTGTTGAAAGTCTCCACCTGCACACCCAGGGTTTTCAACTGATCGAATTCCGGTTGAATCTGCGCCATGGCGCCCCGACGATCCCGGTGCACGATAAAGAGGTTCATGCCTTCGCGGGCCAGCTTTTTTGCGGTGGCGAGGCCAATGCCGCTGGAGCCACCCAGGATCAACGCCCAATACTGCTTGTTTGCAAATGCTTTCATAGTTCTTATGAACCTCTCACCAACGTGGGGACAGCCGCGCCAACCTAGCG
>JAKQGS010000187.1 GCA_029556045.1 Pseudomonadota bacterium
GGCACATCTAAACTGCGGTCCTCGCCTCCCGCGCGCCTAGCCCTCGTCCTAATGAGAGGGCTTCTCCCATGATGGCGTTGTTGCTTGGTCGGCTACGGTCTTACAATATTTCGGGCACCGGCGTCTTATGCCATTGATAAACATCCTGCAATTCCTGACTCACCGCCAGCAGCAAATCCTCCCGAAAGGGTGGCGCCACCAGTTGTGTTCCCACCGGCATTCCATGGTGCCAGTGGGTTGGCAGGGAGATCGCTGGTTGCCCCGTCACATTAACCCAACCGGTGAAGGGCGCCATTTCGCTGGCCCGCCACAGCAGATCATCCGCCTCGGTCAGACCGGTTTCAAACATCCATCCAATCTTCGGGGTCTCGATGGCGATAACCGGCAGCAATAGCAGATCAAACTCCTTGCCCCACCATGCCACAACCTGGCGTGAAAAAACTTGTAACCGAATCACCGACTCCATGTATTCCAGACTGCTTTGCCTTTGCGCCTGGTCCCGCAACTTTTGATTGAGTGGCTCCGCTTCGCTCCAGTCGATGGGCGGCGTATAGGCGGTACCCGTACGCCAGATGCGGATAAAATCATGTCCGAGGGTGTCCCGCATGGGCCACGGCAATGAGACCTCCCGGACGTCGTGCCCCAGAGATGCCAGAGTCTTGGCAGTAGCTGCCACCGCCTCCTCATGCACCGGAGCGCAGGGAACTGATAATGGTCCCGCTATCGTATATCCGATACGCAAGCGCGGTGGCTTGGTGCGGCAGGACTGGAGATAACTGGTGGCAGGCGGTGGAGCGGCATACCAGGCTGCAGGGTCTGCCCAGGCCATCACGTCCAGCAGGGCGGCGGTATCCGTCACCGTGCGGGTCAGCACACCATCGGTGGCAAAACCATGCAGGACATCGCTGATCAGGGGGCCTTTGGGAACGCGCCCGCGACTGGGTTTGAGTCCCACCAGATGACAGCAGGCTGCCGGTATCCGGATCGATCCCCCGCCATCGCTGCCATGCGCCAGTGGAAAAATTCCAGCTGCCACGAGGGCAGCCGCACCACCACTGGAGCCCCCTGCCGTATGATCAAGCTGCCAGGGATTGCGGGTGGCACCATAGGCCAGGTTTTCCGTGACAGGTAATGTGCCAAACTCTGCACTATTGCTGCGACCCCACAACCAGAATCCTGCGTCTTTAAAACGGCTGATCACCTGGTTATCCACCGACGCAATCCGATGGCGGCAGGCCCGTGATCCCATGGTACCAGGCCATCCCGCTACATCCGCCAGGTCTTTAATGGGCAAAGGGACGCCGCAAAATGGGGGCGCGCGCTCCGGCTGCCTCAGTGCACGTTCAATACGCAGCAGTTCTCGCTCCAGAACACCGTCATCCTGCTGCCATACCAACCCATTGATGGCGGGATTGCGGGCACGAATGCGGTCCCGGGTCTCCATCATCATCTCCCGTGGCGTGATCTTCTTTTGTCGCAGAGCGAGAGCCAGTCCTAAGGCCGAGAATTCCCATGTGTGATTCATCTTGTTGGAATTCCTCTCCTTTTCCGCCAATTCCCCGGGCCGTGTTTATAACAACTTAATATTTCAGCGAAATATATCTCACTTGTCAAACCTTTTAAGAATTCAGCGCGTTGCGCCGATAAGAGGGGGTAACCGGCACATAAATTCCGTGTACGGTTCGGCAGGAGTCCTTCGTGCAAACCGTGTTGAACATTGGCATAACTCTGCTGTTATTCCTGATGGCCCCCTCCATCCGGGCTGACGAGGTGGCGCGCCAGTTGCGGCTGGCTATCGAACAATTGGAAGCGAAAGGTTATGCGGAGCTGGCAAGAGAAGGTGAAGCGATGCATGCACGCTTCGACGCCGCCCGTTCCCCTTTGGAGCGTTTGCTGGCGGCTCTCAGATTAGGAGAGTTCTATTCGTCGCAGAACGAACGACTATCCTTGCAGTACCTGGCTCTAGCAGAGGCACAAATCCCGCAGGTGCGACCCAGTCCCGAGCGAAAATCTGCGGGAGAGACCATTGCCTTTTTAAAGGCCCGTACCCAATTTCGCGTGCGCTCTTTTGATGCGACACTTAAAAGCCTGCAGCCACTCATTGGTAAAATAAAGCGTCCCGAGCTTGAAAAGGAGGCATGGGAGATGGTGATCACCTGCCACGCCCAGAGGCAGCATCCCGAGGAGGTTGTGCGGCATTATGAAAGATATGCCAAAAAATACGAGTTCTTTTCCCAAAACGACGATGTCGTGGCGGAAGCCGCTAAAGCCTATCAACAATTGCAACAAAACAAGAAATCCGTGCGTTTGATGGAGCTTCTGGCGGAACGTTACCCTCATTCTGCGGCATCCCGTTGGGCCTTTACCTCCCTTCAGGAGAGGAGTGAGTCCAGTTCCGATCGCTATTATTTCGGTTTGGGTCTTCTGACCCGCATTGCCCGCAACGTTAATGGTGACCAGGCAGTGCGGGATACCCTGCTGAGTCAACTCAAAAAACCTCTTCGGACCAATCAGAGAGCACCGCGACTGCTTAATGGAACCGATCTTGTACAGGCCTACCTCAAGCTTCGGGCCTACCCGGAGGCCTTTACCCTCGCCGGTCAGCTACTGGAGCAAGACCAGCAGTCATCCCTTGTTAAAGCCACATTGAGCCGGTGGCGGGGTCTGGCTCTCGCTGCACAGGGGCAGCTAGAGCCTGCTGTTTCGTATTATGCGGCTTATTTCAAGGGAGTCGGTCTTCCCGTTCAGGCATCTATTTCCGCATCGTTATCCAACGGCATGAATCGCATCGCCGGTTATCGTCTGGCTGCCAAGGAATTTGATGATCTAAGCCTGGCGGGCGATCAGGCGATTCCCTGGCAGCAGTTTTGGCAAGCCAATTTTGCTGGACGTGGCCGACCGGCGTCGGCCATGTTGCGGATACCGGATAACATCGCGGCGCGGGATCCTATGGAGCCGATGGCTACCGAATACTGGCAGGCAAAAGCGATGTTGCAGGATGGTCATAAACGTGAGGCCATGAATCTTTTTACTAAAATAGTTCGCAAGGAACCGGAAAGTTATTACAGCGCTTTGGTCATATCTGCCTTTCCGCAACTCAAAAAAGTGCTGGCCCTCAATGCGGGACAGAACAATGGGTCCAGAGTCAATCTAACTCCTGCGGAGGGAGTGACACCCATTGTGTCGTTGACGGATAGTCTGATGCAGGCCTATGGCATGAATCAATCATCGGGTACCGCTTTGCCGGCAAAGTCTCTGTTAGTGGCCTCCAATAAACCGGCTTTACCGGTGGCATCTGGCACAAGTCCTCGGCAGGAACGGCTGCGGGCGGCATACCCGCAGGCTTACCAGGACATTGTTGAAAAGACCTCCCGCATTGTTCGTTTGGACAAATACCTCCTGTGGAGCATTATGAAGGCAGAAAGTCGCTACAATCCGAAAGCCCGTTCCCCGGCGGGTGCACGGGGGCTTGTACAGATTATGCCGCGGACGGCAAAACATTTGTCCAACCAACTGGAACATGAAGGATTTGACGAAGACCGCCTTGAGGTGCCCGCCGTGAATGTCGCCTATGGTGCGTATTACCTGCGGAATTTGATGGAGCGTTATCGCGATAACTATTTTCTGGTGATTGCCGCCTATAATGCCGGACCCGGGGCGGTGGATGGCTGGATCAAAAATTGCGGAAGCTGCGGTCTCGATGAGTTCGTGGACAGCATCCCCTACCGGGAAACCCGCCAGTACGTCAAAAAAGTGATCCGTTTTTATGCCGGATATCGTGCCGCCTATGAGGGAGAATGGGGACTACCCCCGTTGCCGGTCTTGCCGCTTCGCATGGAAAGTTCTCCAGACGTCGCTCATTAAATTGTCAGCGCCGATCCATCTATATCAACCACCGAACTCAGGCACCCTCGTTGTAGGGGTTGAGATGCAGTAGCCAATCCGCTAAGGTATTCGCAGACTGTTTGTAAATATCCCAACGGGTAGAGGCAGCATGAGAATCTGGAAGTTTGGAGCCATAGGCTTTTTGGCCATACTACTGATCGGAATGGGGATTGCTTATCAGGCATGGCGTATGAGAGCTCCTGACGATCGCGTTGGCGACCTGACGCAGCAGTTCATGGTTAACGACAGTGTGCGTTTTTTTGTGGTTGGCGATACCGGGTCCGGAGATTCGTCCCAAATGATGGTGGCTGATGCCATGGAACGTCGCTGTGAGACTGGCGTTGTGCACGGCATTGTTCTGTTAGGCGACAATTTTTATATGGACGGCGTTTCGTCGATTCACGATCCGCAGTGGGAAGAAAAAGTCTGGGGTCCATACGGGCGCCCCTGTCTGTCCCGACTGCCGATTTTTGCGGTGCTTGGCAATCATGATTACAAGGGTAACCCCGGGGTGCAGATACAATACAGTGAGATTAATCCGCGTTGGTACATGCCGAACCGGTTTTATGAGGTCCGTTTTGGTCAATTGGTTAAACTGGTGGTCACCGATACCAATGTGATGGACAAATGCTGGAATGCGGGAGTCTGTGCCATGGATTTTTTACAGCAAGCGGTTCAGGATTCGTCCACAAAATGGATTTTAGTGGCAGGTCACCACCCGGTCTCCAGCGCCAGCGTTCGGTCTAAAAATTATAGCAACCCCCTCCAGGGGCGATTGCTGCGAGGTATAATCTGCGATAGAGCGGATGCTTATTTGGCCGGGCATGCCCACCATCTGGAGCACCGTCGCCTGCCTGGGTGTGACATGGACATGATTATTTCGGGTGGGGGCGGTGCCAGCCAATACCCCGTGCACGAAGGACAACAGGAGTCCCTTTTTGCCCGGTCGACCTTGGGGTTTGTGGACCTGCAGGTCTCTCCGGAGAAATTGGTATTTCAGTTTGTCAATCAGGATGGTCAGGTGCTTTATGAAAACACTCGAAGTCAATGAATGGTTCTGAAAACAACCAAGGCCCGGCAGATCAGCCGGGCCTTGGTTGTTGCGGGTGTGGCCGATGTAACTTTTAGAGGAATGGAAAGCCGTTGTCTTCCTCTCCTGTCACCACCGCCCGTTGGCTTTGATCAAACTGTTCCAGAATCTGGCGATAAGTCAAGGTCTGATCCACAAGGGCATTGATGATGGCCATGTTGCTCTCCGCCAGGAAGTGGAAGTAGGCAGGCATGGCATTGGTGATCAAGTCAAAGTACTTGTTTTCACCAGCCTCCGGATTGGCCAGAAAATGCGCTTTTTTCAGAGCGTGATCCACGTAGGCAAAAGTGTCACAGCCGTTCACCAGATAGATCTGATATTGGCCCCTGACAAAATGTCCCATGCGGGCCAAGGCGCGGATATTGGCACCCAATCCGGAATGACCGCTGTAACTGATATAGTCCGAAACCATCGTGCGTTGGTTGTAGGCCCGTTCAAACTCCTGATCCACCGAACGGATACCTTCAACCAGGTACAGGTGGATATCGAGGGGGCCATGGGAGGTTGCAAATACCAGTTTAACGGAATCATGCCAGGCGTCAGGTTCTGCGCCCGCAGGCAGATTGCTTTCCACCGGGCGGCCAAATTGAGCCACAAGCTGCTCGTAGGTTTCCCGGAAGGCGGAAATCCCCGCATCGTAGTTTGAAGTGGCTCCCTCCTCAGCCTTGCCGTAGATGGTGGTTACCACCAGACGGCCGTCCGCCCAGACCTGGGCGTATTCCGGGCGTTTTCCCTCTGTATTTTCTTCGCTCAGGCTCAATTGCATGGGTAACCGCACCAAGAGTCCTCTGTTTTCAGCGGTTGCGACCCGATCAAGACAGCTGGGTTTGTCAGGGCGGTAATAGTACCAGAAGTTGCCAAAAGCGACGTCGTGAGCCCCCCAGTCAAGGCAGGCGAAGTCGCTGGCGGGGTTCGGTGCCAGGGTTTCCATCACGTCCCATTGCCCCTGATAGTCGCCGCGGCTGGGGACAATCAGCGTAAAGCCTTCCGGTATGTCTCGTTCTTTGGGCCATGCCACGAGAAGTTTGGCTTGGTAGGTCACCCGATAGAGCCCACTATCCTGTGGATGCACCGCAACGATATTCACCGCCATGCGGGCCATGTCGGAAACCCCGTTCACGCCATTTAACTGGCCGACCGAATACATCAGCTGTGAGGAAATATTTTGTTCAATGTTCCAGCGCTCATTGGTGGTGGAGAGAATCAGACCTTCGGCGATGACTCCATCCAACGCCACGGAATACCCTGCGTCAAACTTCACAGTCGATGGGGAGGTGGGAGCGTTGCCACACGCACTGACTCCAAATAAGGCCAATGCCAGCAGTCCATATTTATAGAATCGCGATCGAATTTTAATGGTTTTCATAACATCATCCCCTTTTCAAGCTGTTGGACACCCCTGTCGCTCATTGCAACTTAAAAGGAGCAAGGACTATACCAACTCGCTTCAATGGGCGCGGAAGACCTGTGTCACGAATGCATCGATGAAACGGTAGTATTCCACGACGGTCTCACGGCGAACCCACTGATGACCAACGCCAGGGAACTCATGCCAAAAGGTGGGCAGGCTCTGGTGCTGCCGCCGTTTGTGGATCCAGCGATAGTCTGTGGTTCCCACAACCCCGTCGTCACCGCCGATAATCATCGCGAGAGGGTGGGGCAGGTCGGCGATTCGCTCCCGTAGGGAAAGCATCTCAGGAGTATGAGCATGAGGGCGCAACCACTGGGCGAGGGGAGCCAGCAAAGGATTGCGGCGCTGCCAGTCCAACAGGTCGGTGACCCCATAAACCGCAATGGCCGCCTTAGCGATGCCAGGATCAAGAAAAAGTGCGTGAAACAGGGTCCAGACTCCGGTATCGCCGGCCCATAACAGGACCTCGCCTGGAGACGCCAAATCCCGGCGCTCCAACTCACGGATGCCGGAGATCACATCCATGGCGTCCCGCTCTCCCCATGAGCTCAGTAGGGATTCCCAAAAGGCTCGTCCAAAGCCGGTGCTTCCCTGAAAATTAATGTAAAAAACCCCACAACCCCTTTGGTTGAAATAGTGGGCCTTTAAGGGCCAGGTGGCGCGCACCTGCTTGCAGGGTCCGCTGTGAATCATCACGATCAATGGGGCTGATCGACCGCGGCTTTGCTGACTGGCCGGGTAAAACATACCGCTGACGGTCATGCCGTTGTCTGAAGGCCAGATGATGAGCTCTGGCGCTGAAAGTGCTGTGTCAGGCGCCGGTAAGGTAATCGGTGCCTGGCAAGTCGCAAGGGATGGACCCCGTTTTAACAATTGAATCGATCCCGGGTCGTTCCAAGCGGAGCCCAACGCTAGAAAGGTACCCGGAGCAAGGGCATGAAGCGATGTAAAATCGGTGGTGCTGGTCCTCAGCTCCTGCACGGGTCCTCCGGCCAGGTCGATCAGGAAGGGGACGCGGGTGCCGTCGCGATGGGCCATTACCACCAGCGTTGATTCGGTCGGATCAAGGGCAAAGTCGCGGGTGTTGGTGCTATAATTCATATCCGCCAAATCCCATTGGACAAAGGGCTCAGGCCGGCGGGTAATCGGATAGGGAGCGGCACCGTCCAAAGGCAGCGAAGAAAGTTGAAACACCCCCGTTTCGTTGCTCATAAGCCAGAGGTTTTTTCCCGAGGCATCCAGCTGTGGCTGCAGGAACATTCCTTCGGGCACCGACGATATAATCCTCTGCTGCACTAACGTTCCCGCGGGGGACCGGTGGGACAGCTGTCCGATCACAAGCTGGCTTGAACTCCAGGGTGTTTGATCCAGGGGCCAGGTTTGAAACACCACCGTGCCGTCCTGTCCACCCAACGACGGCCAGCGGTAAACCGGCCATCGATCGTCGATGACCCACATGACGGGATCATGGTCGAGGAGAAGGCCCAGGAGGCGCTCCTGGCCACCAGCATTGCGATCCACAGCCAGAAAAAAATGATCAAAGGGTGTGGGCACCAGATCCACCAAGACACGTTCACCCTTTTCCGGCTCCCCCACAGGGGTGATGGCTTCGGTCCCATCGTTCCAGCGCAAAATCTGCTGACGATCTCCTGACAGCATCAGGATACCATCAGAAACAAGCCAAAAATGGCCTGGGGAAAGGCTGACAGGCTGTGAAACCCGCTCTGGCAGCGTTATCCCGCCGCAGTCAGTACTTCGGATGATACTGATCCCGGCGGCTGTCTTGAGCCGGGCGGCCCATTGCCTCGTGCGGCAGCAGGTGGCGAGATCCACCAGTGAAGAGCGGTCAGCGACCGTTTCAGGGGTCAGAAAAGGGGTTTGTGGTGCACTTGGGCGTGGCAAAAGCGATATTTCCCAGGTTCATGAAAGGTTTCGATACGTCTGCAAAGATGTGGCAGGATAACACCGCTTTGTCCCCCTGGAAAATAGAACTGTTCTGTGAGTGCCCGTCAAATTGGCATATTACAGAACATTGTGTTCTGTTAGCTATTGTATTTGGCCATACAGCCAAGTATAACCACTGCAGATGGCAGGTATTTGGCCGGTCATTTTTTGGAAAGACAAGGAGGCATGTATGAAGAGCAGTAAGTTGTTTTCGATAGCTGGATTGATGCTGAGTGGATGGTTGACGGGTCCGGCGATGGCGGATGATCAACCTCGATTGGAAGATTTGGGTTTGACGGGTGTGGCGATACAGGGTTCAGGATGCCCATTGGATCCGCAGCATTCCCTGAGTTTGACGGCGGCTGATGAGCTGACTCTGGAGGCCGGAAGTTGGTCGGTTGATTTGATGAACGGACTCCCCGGACAACGCAAGTTTTGTCAGGCGACCTTTAATATCGAACGGCCATCAGGATGGACCTATGCCATCAGCAATATTGCCGTGGTGGGATCGTTGCGGCTTCATGGTGGCAGCTCCGCCTACATCAAAGCCACTTCCTATGCCCAGGGCGATGAGGAGACCAGCTCCAGCACGCTCTATTGGCGCAACTATCGGGTGAAAGACCTCGAAGAGGACATGAAACTTGAGCCACTGGCTTTTGTCCCCTGCGATGCCGAACGAGCATTGAACGTCAAGATCGAAGCGCGCGTGGATGGGGTGGACGGTGGTGAAGCTAAATTGGTGGTGGGAGCACCCGCTAAAATGAAGATTACTTGGAAACGCTGCGGCGCATAAAAACCCAAGCGACGTGGGGGCGCGATCATGGTGGGGATGGACGATTACCGACAAGTTCTTAAAAACGAGCTCGACAATCGATGCCGGACCAATCCCCGCTATTCCCTGCGGGCCTTTGCCCGGGATCTTGAGATCGCCCCCTCACGCCTCAGTGAGATTCTGAACCACAAGCAGGGTTTGTCACCGCAGGGCGCCAGCCGCATTGCCGACACTCTGGGACTGCAGCTGGAAGAAAAAGACTATTTTTGTGACCTGGTCTCCGCGCAGCACGCCCGCAGCCAGACCGAACGGGAGGTGGCCCGGATCCGCTTGCTCAAGCGGCAGACAGCGGAAGCTGCCACCTACCAGCTTAAATTAGATACCTTCAAAATTATCGCCGACTGGTACCACATGGGACTGTTGGAGCTTCTGAATATCAAGGGGTTCCAGCATGACACGGCCTGGATTGCCCGTCAGCTTAAAATCACCCCCATTCAGGTGGAACTCGCCATCGAGCGGTTGGAACGGGTGCGTTTGTTACGCCGCGTGGACGGGCGTCTGGTGGCGGCGGAAAACACCGGTTGGTTGGAGGGGGGAGTCCCCTCCGAAAGTATTAAAAAATTTCACAAACAGATATTGCAACGGGCCGCCGAGTCCCTGGTGTTGCAGTCGGTGGAGGAACGGGATTTCTCCGCCAATATCATGTCCATCGATCGCAATGAATTGCCCTTGGCTAAAAAACAGATTCGGGAGTTTCAAAAACGCTTCTGTGATTCCATACAGACGTCTGAGCAAAAGGACGCTGTGTATTGTCTATCGGTGCAATTTTTTAATCTGGCGGGAGGGGGACTATGAAACAGTGGACATGGCTTCTAGGAAGCGCGGTCTTTTGGTTCAGCTTTGGCGGCTCGGCTCTTACGGCCTACGGTCGCAACTGGGTCATTGGCAATGGTGGTG
>JAKQGS010000188.1 GCA_029556045.1 Pseudomonadota bacterium
TGAACATAACGAAGGGTGAAACCATGAAAAAACAGGCCATCAGGATCCCGGGACTACTGCTGACAGGAGCCATGACTTCCTTGCTGACCATCGGTTGCTCCGAAGGCAGCAACGTCAACCAGATCTTTGTCAACAAAAGCGAATGCACCAAAGACGTGCGTTGCCTGATGGATGAAGCCCAATTTCTTTACGACAGCGGCGATTTTGATGGCGCCCAGGAAAAAGGCGCGCAAGCCCACGCCATTGATCCAACCAACGAAGAGGTGGCGGTTCTGATGGGTTATGTCCATCTCTCCCTGGCAGGCATGGACGCCATCCAGCTGGCCCAACGCTTGACGGAGCAAAACACCGACGAAGAAAAGACCGAAGAGTCTGACGCTAATAGCAGCCTGCAAAGCCTGGCCAACGCCATCGGCATGCCGGAATCAGACTTTACCGTATTGACCTTGGATGGCAACACCTCTGGTGACATCAAAGGGGAATCTGAAGTCGATGCTTTTGCCGACTACAAAGTGCTGTTGCCCAAAACAGCGGCTGAGGCCCGCAAAGCCGCCACCAAAACCACGGCAAACCTGCAAAAGGCCATAGAATACATTTGTCCCTTTATTGCAGCCGATGCCAAACAAACCGGTGCGGAAGGTGACCCTCGTCACAGCGAGTCCTATTGCACACCGACCACCAACACCATCCGCAATGCGCCGAAGTCACACTTTCTGTGGGCTCTGGCACACCTAACAGAAGCGGTTGCCTTCTATAACGTCGCCCTCTACGCTCCCGATGGCAGCAACCCCAATCTCATTAAACGTGCGGATGCCCTGCAAACGGCGACCCTGAGCATCCCCGACTACCTGACCGCTATCACCGAATTATCCGACGTGGTGGATTTGATTCTTCCCACCACCGGTGCCGCTGCCACGGAATCCATGCTGAACTTTATCTTTACCGACCTGGTCACTACCCAGCTTGCTTTTGGTACCATTGCGGGCATTCCTGAGGATCTGACCAAATCTCTCACCACCTCCATTGCAGCGTTGAAAGCTCAACGGGATACCATCGCCAACAAGGGTGGATCCAACGGCAGCACCACTGCCATGAAAGACCAGATGACCAAAGGTCTGGCCAACACCCTGCGAGTGCAAATCCAAACCAAAACCGAATCCGGTGAGTTTACGCCAGAGCAGAAAAGCGAAGCCTGCGAAGCCTATCAAAAGGTTTCCACCCAGGAATTCAGCGTTTGTGATTAAGACATGATGGCTCAAGCAAAAACCCCCTGTCCGTATCGGGCAGGGGGTTTTGTTTTGTGTCGACAATGCCGGTAAACAGGGGAAGACAGGGAGATTAAAACTCCTCCTCATCACCCACGCCACGGCCGCTTTTCTTCATCTTCTCCAACTGCTCTTTGTACTTCACGCTGTGACGGCACCAAGGCCGTACTTCTAACCGACGTTTTGGGATCATCTCTCCCGTCCCTTCGCAAAAGCCATAATCACCCGTTTCGATCTTGAACAAAGCGTGTTCGATTTCATTCAGCAGCTTGCGATCCCGATCCATCAGTTTAAACGTGAGATTTTGCTCCGTGGTGGCGGAAGCCAGATCCACTTCATCAAACATCTCGTTTTTATCGAGTTCGATATTACCGGCGCGAACCATCTGTTCGGCTTTTTCCAGGATTTTGTTACGCTCTTCAATTAAAAGCTCACGAAATCTCTTCAACTCATCGCGGGTGAAAAACTGATGTTCCGCGATATCGTCCTTTTCTTTATCTTTTTCCTTAACAGGCTCTTTGGTTTCCTTTTTAGCCATTTCATGTCCTTCTTGCATCATCCCCGTCGGATGATTGATTCGTAGAAATGTTGGATGCGCTTCTTTAATGGGAGATGGTATATATTTTCTCTCAAAAATTCAAGCCATTAGACCCCATGTGTGCTGTGCGTGCGGCTTTTTTGGGGGGATGCCCCAAACCTTCGACCATCTCCTTAAAATCATTAAGAATATTAAGAGCTTGCAGGGGGGTTAAACGGTCGATCCTCAGGGTTTTGATCGCGTCGATGACCGGCTGATGAATAGATGACACTGGTTTGGGTTCTGCCGTCTGACCCAGAAGACCAAAACGCTCCAGCGGCAAAACGACGCGGTTTCCACCATGAGCAGCTTCCTCCGCGTTCACCTGTGTACTCCCCTGTGGCCGACAATCGCCCGTCGATGACGTCAACAGCAAAGCTTGTGCACGTTCGATCACGGGGAGCGGTATGCCAGCCAGCCTGGCCACTTCGATGCCAAAGGAACTTCCGGAGGCGCCTGGCACCAGGCGGTGTGTGAAAATAATGCGGTCCCCCTCCTCCACGACCTCCGTCTGCACGATTTTAACACCCGGCAGCGATTGTCCGAGAGGAATCAATTCATGGTAGTGGGTGGCAAATAACGAATAACAACCGATGTGTCGCGCCAGCTCTTCGAGGATGGCGGACGCCAGAGCCAGGCCATCCTGCGTGGACGTGCCACGCCCAACTTCGTCCAGAATCACCAGACTCTTGGGAGAAGCCTGCCGCAGAATATACGCCGCTTCCGACATCTCCACCATGAAGGTGGACTGTCCGCGAGACAGGTCGTCCGCTGCTCCCACGCGGGTGAACACCCGGTCAAAGAGAGGCAGCGATGCCTCCACTGCTGGCAGCAGGGAGCCCATCTGGTGAAGGATCGCACAGATCGCCGTCTGCCGCATGATGGTGGATTTACCCGCCATGTTAGGGCCGGTGATCAGCAGGTGACGTCCTTCTTTGTATTCCATGGTTAAATCGTTGGGCACAAAGTCATGGCGTCCCACAAACCGTTCTACGACCGGATGCCGGGCGCCGATCAGACGCAGGGTTCCATCCTCTGACAGATGCGGTTGGCAATAGCCGCCCTCTTCCGCCTTCCAGGCCAGTGATTGCAGCATGTCGATGGTGGCCAGAGCTCGACTGACCGTTTGCAGGGCCTGTTTATGGGTACTGAGCTGCAGCAACAACTCCCCAAAGAGCTGCTGCTCCCGCGCCACCGCGTCCACCAGTGCGGAGTTCAGGGATTCTCCCAGATTAACCAGCTCGGCGGTGACAAAACGCTCGCCATTGACCATGGTCTGTCGCCGGATAAACGTTCCTGGCACCCGGTTGACATTGGATTTGGTGACTTCGATCAACAGACCAAAGCTTTTATGGTTTTTAACCTTGAGGCTGCTGATCCCCGTCTGCTCCCGCAGCTGATTTTCGTAGGCATTGATTTGTGCTTCACCCTCCCGCGACAGCCGCCGGCAGTAATCCAAACGCTCATCATACCCTTCCTGAAAAACATCGAGTCCAACACCCAATGGACCAGGATTGTCGGTGAGAATCATGGCCAGTCGTTTCTGGGGTACCTGCGCTTCCCTCAATGCCTGGATGATGGACTCCAGCAATTCAGACCCGAGAGTCATGGGGGTGCGCTGCTGCAGATAATCCGCCACCTGTGCGGCCCGCTGCAAACCGTCCTGAATGCGACTGAGTTCCGGCGGCTGCGCCACTCCGGCAATCACCCGCGTGGTGAGTCGTTCAATATCCGGCATGCCCTTCATCAGAGAACGGAGCTCACCGAGCCAGGCGGAACCCCGGGCTTTCAGGGAAGCCACGGCATCCTGACGCTCAAGGATTTTTTGATAGTTGAGAAAGGGATTTTCCAGACTATGCCGCAGGTAGCGGGCTCCCATCGCCGACATGGTGTGATTGATCTCATGAAAAAGGGATCCTTCCACCTGTCGTCGCCGCACGGTTTCAAAGAGTTCAAGATCCCGCTTGGCAGTTTCATCCAGCACCATGGTGTCCGGCTCAAAGAGGGGACGAATCGCCAGAAACTGGCTCACGCAGGCTTGCAGGCTCTTGAAATAAGCCATAATCGCCGGCATCAATGCTTCTCCACCGGGCACCAGGCCGCAGGGCTGCTCTTTCAAATTCCCGGCACCAAATATCTCCGTTAAACAGCGGCTCTGTTCCTCCTTGTCCCGCAGCGGTGATTCCGGCAGCGGGGTGATGGATAGTCGTTCCTGCGCCAAATAACCTTCCAGTCGCTGCATTACGTCGTCCATTAAAAAACGCCGCACCAGCAACTCTTTGGGGCGGTACTTTTCCACCCACTTGCTAATTTCCTCTAGCCCCCCAAATCCTCCGCAC
>JAKQGS010000191.1 GCA_029556045.1 Pseudomonadota bacterium
AACCACATCTCATTCGGTTTTTCCTGATTCCATGCTAGCGAGCCCCGGGAACCGTTTACTTCCCACCAAAAATTATTCTTGCGCCCAGCGTTAACCTGCGAGAGCGTGATCACGCCCCGTGCCCCGTTGTTAAAACGCAGAAGAATCGAGGCGAAATCCTCTGTATGTACCTCTACGTCCTCAGTTCCTGCAGAGAATGCCAGTTTACTGGCAAAGGTTTCAATATCCTTGTTGGGTTTCTTGCGCACCGGAATGAAGGTGGTCATGTCTGCCAGGACTTCCGTGATCTGCAAGCCGGTCATCCAAGTTAGCAAGTCCATCACGTGCGTGCCGATATCACCCACCACGCGCAATCCCCCACCCTCTTCTGGTACTATGCGCCAGTTCCAATCTGTTTCAAGGAATAACCAGTCCTGGCAGTATTCCGCGTGCAGCACGCGTGGTTCCCCAATCATCCCTTTTTGAATGCGCGCACGGGCTTCTTGGTTGAGTGGATAAAAGCGTATGCTGTAATTGACCGCCGCTGCCAGAGATTTTTCAGCTGCCAGCCTAGTCAGCTCTTTCGCTTCGGAAACCGTATTTGCCAACGGTTTCTCACAAAGCACGTGCTTCCCGGCTAGCAGAGCTGCCTTCGCCATGGGGTAATGTATATTGTTGGGAGTGCAAAGATGAACCGCGGTCACTTCGGGATCGCTTAATAGTTCATTCAATGAGGCATATCCTTTGGAAAGGTTCCAACGCTGAATGAAATCCCGCGTTTCCCCGGGATTGATACCCAACATGCCTGCAACTGGAATACCAATACGCCTTAAAGCCTCCGTGTGCGCCCCTCCCATGAACCCACCACCAATGATGGCTGCTTTCATCATGATGATTCTCCTAGTTCAACTTGCGGACCACATAATAATCCTTGGTCGTGTGCACTGTCAGCGTGATCGCTCCCATCACCGTCGCTCGCGGGCCCAGGCTGGAAGCCTCGATGCGGGGAATGTGCTGGATGGTGCCTTCAATGCGTTTTAAAATACCTGGAATGAGCATATCTGCGGAATTTGATACACCCCCCCCCAGTACAATCAGCTCTGGGTCAAGTAGGGTGGCGATGTTGGCGATCGCCACTGTCAGTTGATCCACCATCTCATCGACAATCTTCCTTGCCCAATCCTTTCCTTCTCTTGCAGAGTCAAAAACCTCAATCGAGCTGTAAGCATTTCCGGTCATCTTCCGGGCACGTTCAGCCACTCCTGTACCTGAGATGATGCTTTCCAGCGCACCGAACTGATCATAGCTCTTACCTAGGGCGGAAGATCCTGGCAGGAGGTATCCAACCTCTCCGGCGGATTCATGATGCCCACGATAGATTGCGCCATCGAGGATCAATCCCGCTCCGACGCCAGTACCTATGGCGATCAGAACCATGTTGTTCACGCCCTTGCCTTTACCAAACCATTGTTCACCCAGCACCGCCAGATTGACATCATTTTCAATTGCCACTGGCAGCGGGAATATTTTCTCCAACCGACTTTTCAAGGGAAAATCTCGCCAGTCTAAGCTCGGAGCCCATTCCACAACACCTTGGCTCGTATGGGTCACCCCTGGCGCTCCCACGGCAATCCCCAGCAAGTGCCGCCCCCCCCGCTTTGGGGAATCAACCAAGCCCTTTATCAGTTGTTCCACCAGCTTGAAGCATTTCTCACCCGAGGATTTATGCTGCGCGCGGTCTGCCTCCACAAGAATCTCGCCGCTAATAGTTGCTAGAGCCGCGTAGAGGTTCGTCCCGCCTAGGTCCACCCCGATCACGACATGCCCATCGCCGTTGAATTCCAGCATTTCTCGCGGCCGTCCACTTTTACCAGCCGTCTCACCCGTAGGGCGGACCAAGCCCTCTTTGGTTAATTCATTCACGATACGCATTACTGTCGGCATGGAAAGGTTCAGTGCTCGAGAAATCTCGGAACGCGCCACAGGACTGCAATTGCGGATCAAATCCAAAATGATCGACCGGTTGGCGTGCCGCATCTGGGATGCATTGATCGGACGAAGAAAGGCGGGGGGAACAAAGGGATCCATATGATATCTCAAGGAGAGGGTTACTTACTTACTGTAAGTAACTAACTATTATTATAGTGATAAAAATAAAAAAGTCAATTAAGAAAATTCTAACCCAATGAATAAATGGCTGCCAATAACCACCCATCTCATTTTCCTGATTGGACATTTGTCCACCTCAAAAATCCACCGCGTGGGTGATACAACCAGGCGGAATTGGGTGTATCCTGTTCGTGGAGCCATTGGCATGCGGTATTCCAGTGTTTGTTCGAAAACTGAAGACAACGGATCCTGAACGGAGGTCAAACGTGGAAAAGCACTCGGATTTTTTCGATTTTGCTGCTGAAGTGGGGATCACCAAGCACATCGGGGGGCTGGAAGCCACGGACGCCCTGGTCGGTTTATGCGGCATCGGTCCTGGCAAATATGTCCTGGAAGTGGGCTGCGGCGTTGGGGTGACGCCCTGCTACCTGGCTCGAAAGTACGGCTGCCGTGTGATGGGCGTGGATATCAACGAAGGCATGGTGAAACGCTCCCGGGAGCGGGCTGCCAGGGCTGGCCTTCTGGATAAGGTGGAATTTAAAACCGCCGACGCTCAGGCGTTGCCCTTCGAGGATGCCACCTTCGATGCGGTCATCACCGAATCGGTGACCGCCTTTCCTGAGGATAAACAGAAAGCAGTTCGCGAATATACCCGCGTTGTCAAGCCGGGCGGTTTCGTAG
>JAKQGS010000207.1 GCA_029556045.1 Pseudomonadota bacterium
GTTATGATGACCACCATCTTTCGGGCCTGACCCGCTTGGCCCGACGCATTCATGCGGGAGGGGCGTTGGGTCTTGTGCAGATCTTTCACGCGGGAGGGCGCACCACCCCTGACCTGATTGGGCAGCAACCGGTGAGTGCCAGCGATCGCATCACCGCAGACGGGCAATCGGTCCGGGCTCTGACGTCGCTTGAAATCGAATCCATGATCCAATCTTTTGTGGATGCGGCACGCCGCGGTTATCAAGCGGGTTTTGACGGGGTGGAATTGCACGGGGCCCACGGGTATCTGCTGGCGCAGTTTCTGAATCCACTGATCAATCATCGTCGGGATCAGTGGGGCGGGGCAATTGATAACAGAGCTCGCATCTTGCGGGACATCGTTCGCCGCATCCGTAACACACTGCCCCGTCACTTTCTTGTGGGGGTGCGTCTTTCGCCAGAAAGCGTGCGGCAGGAACCTGGGATCGATACCTATGAGTGTCTGGAGGTGGCCCGTCAACTGGTGGCGGAGGGAGCGGACTACCTGCACTATTCCCTGTGGGATGCTTTTAAGCGGAGCGATCAAAGGCCGGATTATACCGGTTCATTGCTGGAGCTTCTGGTGGAGCAATCACCGGCTGGGGTGCCCATTATGGTGGCGGGGCAGATTGCAACTCCCGTCCAAGCGGAGACCATTCTGCAGCGAGGGGCTGCGATGGTGGCGTTGGGGCGTATCGCCATCGGTAATCCTGAGTGGCCGCGTTTGGCCGTTGATAAGGATTACCGACCTATTCCTCCCCCCTATAGTCCGGAGTACCTGCGGGCGCAGGATCTGGGGCCAGAATTTATTGAATATATGAAGAGGTGGCCTAACTTCGTCGAAGCCGTCTCATAGATACGCTGGCGCGAAATTGAAAAACTACTGCGTTGTCGCAAAAAATCCCTCCTCGCCGTACCCAAACGTACTGTCTTCGTCGGGATTTTTTGGTCCGCCTTGTCCTTTTTCAATTTGGCGCCAGCGTATAGACGCATTTCGCGGCAGCGTATCTATGAAATACAGAGAAGCCGCCTCATAGATACGCTGGCGTTGTTGCTTGGTCGGCTCTGCTTACGGGCACTGGGTCGGAGCAGTGGAATCGCCCGTTCCCGTGGGAGCGCCTTCGGGGGAACCCGCATCGATCCACTCTTTCAAAAGGGCGATCTTTTCTGCGGGCCATGCACCAGCTGGGGGCATGCTGCCACGCTCAACCGCGGCGAGGGATGCGGTGGCACCGGCTTTGGCTAATTCATAGGTACTGAGATCGGGGGCCTGAGCGCCGGCTTTGTGGCACATGACACAATCGGCAGCTAACAGATTTTTGATGTTGTCATTATAGAAGGCACCATTTTTGGGATCAACCGGTCCCGGAGCCGGTGCTGGGGCGGGTACAGGAGTCGTCGCATCCAGTGGATAGCCGAGGTCTGTCCATTTTTGAAATACGGCGATGTCATTGGCGCTCAGGGGAGCAGCCTTAGGCATGGTCTTGTTCTTGACGTCTGCCAGAGACAGGGCTCCGGCAGCCTTAGCTGCTTCATAGGTGGAAAGGTCGGGGCTTTGCTCACCGGGTTTGTGGCACCCCGTGCAGTATTGCGCCAACAATGTCTTCATATGATCGTTGTAATAGACGGGTTTGGTGGGATCGA
>JAKQGS010000213.1 GCA_029556045.1 Pseudomonadota bacterium
GCCCGGCCCACCAGGAGCATGGTATCCGGTGATGACGCCCGGCCATGGGGCAAACGTGGCGGGATCTTCCGCATTGATACGGCACTCCAGCGCATGGCCTTTCAGCTGAATATCCTTTTGTTTGTAGGGCAGCTTGTAGCCATCCGCGATACGGATCTGTTCTTTGATCAGATCGATACCAGTCACCAGCTCTGTCACCGGGTGCTCCACCTGGATGCGGGTGTTCACTTCCATAAAGTAAAACTGCTGATTTTCATCCATCAAAAATTCAACGGTACCAGCGGAGTAGTAGCCCACCGCCTGCGCCAAACGCACCGCCGTCGCCCCGATTTTTTCCCGCAGTGCCGGACTTACCGCCGGACTGGGGGATTCTTCCAGAAGCTTTTGATGGCGACGCTGGATGGAGCAATCCCGTTCACCGAGGTGCAGCAGATTGCCATGCTTGTCGCCCAGGATCTGTATCTCGATGTGCCGGGGGCGTTCGCAGTAACGCTCAATAAATACGTCAGGGTTGCCAAATGCCGCTTCCGCCTCGCTGCGGGCGAGATAAAACTGCTTATGCAGCTCCGTTTTGTTCCGCACGATTTTCATACCACGACCGCCGCCACCGGCCGCCGCTTTGATGATCAGGGGAAAGCCGATCTTATCCGCTACGGTATCGGCATCGTCCAGATCCCGCACCACACCGTTGCTGCCAGGGAACATCGGCACGTCCGACCGCTCCGCCACGGCACGGGCTTCCACCTTGTTGCCCAGGAGACGAATATGCTCGACGGCGGGGCCGATAAAATTGATGCCATAACGACCGCATACGTCCGCGAACTCATCGCTTTCCGCCAGAAAGCCGTAGCCCGGATGAATGGCGTCCACTCCGGCCACTTCCGCCGCACTCATCAGGGCGGGTATCGACAGATAACTGCCGACACTCGGACCCGGACCAATGCAGATGCTTTCGTCCGCCAGCTTGGTATGCAGGGATTCGCGGTCTTCCGTGGAGTATACCGCCACTGTGCGGAGCCCCAGCTCCTGGCAGGCCCGGATAATGCGAACCGCGATCTCGCCACGGTTCGCAATCATAACTTTTTTCATAGTGAAGCCCTGCCTTATTCCATCACAAAAATCGGCTGATCATACTCAACCGGCTGGCCGTTGTTCACAAGGATTTCCACGATGGTGCCATCCCGTTCCGCTTCAATTTCATTCATCAGTTTCATGGCTTCCACGATGCAAAGGGCGTCGCCCTTTTTCACCTTCTGACCCACTTTGGCAAAAGGTTCCGCCTCGGGAGACGGGGCTGCATAGTAAGTTCCCACAAATGGTGAACGCACCATGTACTGATTGGCTTTCAGGGTGCCGGCCTTGCCAGCTGCCGGAGTGGAAGCAGAAACCTCGACATCCCCTCCGCCCATAGATTCCATCATGGCGGGCATCATCTGCGGTTGATAGTGATAGGCCCCCGTTGTCATCATGCCTTCTGGCATGGTGACGAGGTGGATCTTGTCCCCATCTTCCTTGTCCTCGATGGAAACCTCGTTCACCTTGTACTTGCGCATCAACTTCATCAAGTTTTCAATTTTTTTGATATCCATCTTATTTCTTCACCTTTTCAACATATTCACCGGTACGGGTGTCGATTTTCAATTTATCACCAACATTGATATGAAAGGGTACTGTGACCGTCACGCCGGTTTGCATCTTGGCGGGCTTGCCGCCACCTCCTGACGTATCACCTTTGATGTTGGGTTGCGTCTCCACAACCTCCAACTCCACAAAGTTATCGAGCTCAACCGTCACCGGGCGCCCCTGGAAATAAGTCACCTTGACCACGCTATTCTCGATGATCCAGTCCTTGGCATCTCCCAGCTCATCGTTGGTGAGGGTCACCTGATCGTAGCTGGCGTTGTCCATAAAGGTGTATTTGCTGCCGTCGTTGTAGAGGTACTGCATCTCGCGGTTTTCCAGATCCGGAACCGGGACTTTATCACCAGCTTTAAAGGTGTTTTCCAAAACCTGTCCGGTTTCCAGATTACGCAGCCGGGTCCGCACAAAAGCCGAACCTTTGCCGGGGTTCACATGTTGAAATTCAACAATCACCCAAGGTTTGCCGTTAAACTCGATCTTCAAACCCTTACGGAAGTCAGTGGTCGCATACATGCAGGGATTCCTATTCGGATAGATATAAAAGATTCAAAGTTAAGAAGTTTTTATAGCGAATGTGGGGCATTAGGGCAACACGAACTGCTTCTGGAACAAAAAAGCCCAGGAATTTTTCCCAGGCTTTCTATGGTTATTAAAACATTTCAATTAATTTCATAACTCCAGATCATCTGGCACCCAGCGGGCCGGGCGATTGATATCCGGGCTGCTGCTATTGTTTTGAGCAGAGTTGCCGGACTCTTCCGCCAGATGCTCCCGCCACGGCTCAAGGGCCATCTTCTGGTGGCGCAGGATTTTTTGCAGGGGACCGCGTCCGCGGAACACCCCGATGTTCACAAAACGGGCCCGCTGAATCCCTTGCCCTGAGCCATTGATATCGCGGCTGCCAGTGGCGTGGATGATATCTCCGGTGCCATCCCCGTGATTTTTTTCCAGCAGGACTACATGGCCGCGGTAAACCAGCAGATCCCCCGGTTGGGCAATCAGCGGTTCCCGACCAACAAACTCAAGATTAAACTCATTTTCCAGCTGCCGCTCCGTCGAGCGAATCATGGTCCGGGTGTCCAGATACGGCATTTCCAGTCCAGCCCGTTGGTA
>JAKQGS010000256.1 GCA_029556045.1 Pseudomonadota bacterium
GGGTGGTGGCTAGCTGCATGAGATCATGATCGATGAATGGACCCAGGAAGGCCACCATCGGTTGCTCCATCACAAAACGCACCCGGGCATCCTCCCGCAGTCTGTGCAGTAACTCGGGAAAATGGGGGCGCAGATGAATCCGTCCCGTCAGGGCCAGCGGTTGGGATTGTCCTGGCTTTTGGGCCACAGGGTAAAGGGTACAACCTCGATACTGACGCACAGCCATGCCGCTTTTTCCCTGCATGGCTTGCAGTTCCCGCACCACCGTAGGTGGCATGTCACCATGTTTGACCAATGCCAAAGTGTGAGTGGTGTTGTTATCCGGAGTCAGCGGTTTGGCCCTCAGGTGATTGGCGCAGGTGACATTGGTGACCGCAACCATGTCGGTTTTTAGATGTTCACTCTGCAATCCTGAAATACCACGGGCCATGGCCTGGGGGGGCAGAAGAGTTCCCAGTAAAATAAGGTATAATCCCGCTGCTGAGCGCGCGTATTTCATACCGTTAATAATGTCCGAGGTAGCGAATCGACCACGATTGCAGCACGCCGTTTCCATCGGTTCCTCCTTTCCCATCCACCACATTGATCTTCCAGGTGCCCTCCGCCGGCTCGTTATAGAAGGCATTGCTGGCCAGCACCATGTCTTGAAAATCCGCGTAATAGGCACCGTTATGCGCCGGTAAAAGAATGCTGGAGGTTCCACTGGGGGATTCCAGGCGAATGCCGATATGGCTCATGTTTTTGTGGCGGATATTGATGCGGACCTGCACGGTTTCCACGATAAGATGCCGATCCCTCTGCTGATAATCCTGGATCACTCCCCACGGATCATTGACGGGGATGTTTTCCAGTTGATTGCCCCCCATCTCCCAGTCGGTGTAAACCTGAGGCGGCAGGGGGCGATAGGTGGCGGGATCTGCCATAACCACAGCCGCTCCCACATCCACCAGACCAAATCCGTAAGCATTGTGAAAGGGATAACCACCGGCATTGATTTTCCAGGACTGGGTGCGCACAAAACGATGCCCTGCAATGGTGATGACTTCATCCGGACGGTCGCGATCGACCACGCGGGCGGTGGTGGCGAGAATATGCTTGATGTCCCGCCAGGTAAGGCCAGGATTTTTTTCCAGCAGCAGGGCTACCACCCCTGTGATTACAGGTGTGGCAGCGGAGGTGCCATTCATGGAGGCGGTGTAATCGCAGGTGGGATTCAGACCGTGCCATCCCATGTTGAATCCCGACGATCGACCGAGGGAAAAAAGGCGGTAGGGATTCTCCAGCCCCTGGTTTTCCTCAAAGAAAAAATCCGGTCGTTTGGCGTAACCCCATTGGCAGGGGAACTCCGGGGACGTGAAGTCAGTGGAGAGGATAGCAGGGGTAAAACTCAGTTTGGGTAACTCCAGCGCCGCGGTGCGCTCATACTCGCTTTGAAATCCATATTCACCGCCCGGAGCGCTGATCCAAAGGCTGGAGCCGGGGGTGGAGTAACTGGACTTTTCTCCCAGGGCATTGACTGCCCCCACCACCATGGTCCAAGGGGTGGTATTCATGGGGTCAAAGTTGGCGTCCTCCCGCTGGGCATCTCCGTTACCGGCTGCTTTAATGTAGATCATACCGCGGCCATTGCGGCCCCGGATGGTGTTGGCTTCCATGGTGGAATCATAGAGGGGGTCGATCTGCAGATTCTTTTCCAGCCCCTGGGTGCTGGTGCCAAACGATTGATTGACAATATCCACATTGCCGTTCAATTGGTAAATGAAATGTTCCGCCGTCGGCTCCACCTCAGGACTCAGCAAATTCATCCCGCTCAGTTCCGCATTGGGGGCGATCCCCCGCGAGCCGATGTTGTTCCATCCCTGCGCCGCTGCAATTCCCGCCACACTGGTGCCATGGTCTCCTGTTGCGCCAGGGCCTGGCAGAGGACTGGGATCATGGGGGTCACAGATCGTGCAACCGTTGGGACTCCAGGAGGCAAAGTTAAAACTATCGTCGATATTAACGTTGGCCACCAGATCCGGATGATTGATCTGCAGACCCGTATCCGCAATGCGAATTTTAATCCCCTTGCCGGTGAGCCCCTGTGCCAAAGCTGGAGCCAGATTGATGTCGACCCCAGGTTTGCCAGTAAACCAGGCAAAAGAAGTCTGTCCGGAATTTTTCATATGCCAGGCATAGGGGACGAGGGGGTCACTGATGAGTGGTACTGTAAAGGTTTGCCGTCCTTCGTATCCTGGCTCCTGGATCACCAGGGTAAACGTAAACGAAGTGGGAAGGGGAATTGATCCTTCAGGAATTCCCGTCACCCATTGATTATGGGCATCCCATTGCAACCATGCTGGCGCATCCACCAGCGCCAGATTCACCACCGCATTGTCCCATTGGGGTTTAAATGTCCAGGGCAGTCCCAAGAGGGCGGGTTCAGGTTGATTCAGGGAGGCGACCCCGCGGTCTGAATCCGCCGTGGAAAAGTGCAGCGCCGTTGGTTCCCCCTGCTCGTTGCCTGTGTCGTCGCGGGCAGCCAAGAGTACCTTATACCGTGTGCCGGGTTTCAACTCATGAAAGGTGATAGCCACATGATGATGGGCACTCAATGCTAGCTTTTGAACCCCTTTCTGTTCGGCGGCCAGTAAATCGGATGCCGCCAGTTGAAAGTCTCCGTCATCACTCACGGCAGCCGCCAGAGTGCCCCGCTCATTGATAGCCACCACAACAGTGGCTTGATGGGCGGTCACATCCCGCACGCGGGGCATCGCCATAAAGGCCGGCGGCTCTGTATCCGGTATGTCTGGCGCGATTTCCCTGGGCTTGCGGTCCTGCGAGCATGCCGCCAGGAATAGCAATGTCAGAAATGTGAGCGTCGATTTCATGTTCAGTCCGTTTAGCGATTCATATAATCGTCAACCGTCAGTTTCCAGGTATTATAGCCACTCTGGAAGTCGGAGAACTCACGTTGGGTATTCGATAGATCATCCCGCATGCTGGTGATATCGGTGCGGGCCTGGCTTAACGACGTTTCTAGGTTGCTGATCTGGGTGAACTGCTCCAGGTTTTCTTCCTCCAACTTCATGATGCGGCGTTTGAAGTTGGCAAGGTTGTTATCTGCCAGAAGTTTTTCGACGTTTTTCAGGCGGGCATCCAACTGGGAGATTTTGGGGACCAGATCCGATTTCAGGTTGGCAAAAGCGGTTTCCATCGATTCCATGCGATTTTCGATGGCGGTGATGCGGTCGCTATAATCACCCAGGGCTTTATCAACGGCGGCAAACTTCTGCACCATCAGCGCATTGAGGTCCGCAATATTGCGGTCAATGGTCCCCAGACGCTCATTTTGAATACGCAGGGCTTCCGTATTGGCGGCAATGGCCTGATTCTGCGATTCCAGCTGGTCGGCGTGTTGTTCCAGGGTGGCGTCATGTTGGGTGGTTCTCAGGTTCAGGCGATAAAAATTGGTGACCTTCGGGGGGTAACCCAGGGCGAATTGTTCACTGGTCAGGGCTGTTTCATCGGTCATGGTATCGT
>JAKQGS010000270.1 GCA_029556045.1 Pseudomonadota bacterium
TCCCGCGGTATTCACTTCAACAGTGACTATCCCGAGCAGTCCCCGCGCGGGGCGGTTGACACCATATTAATCTAAGTCCACCAACCTGAGCGGGCGACGTCATCCTGTGCGCAGCGAAGGATCTGAGATTTTTGTCTCGAAGGAACTATTTTAGCAGGGAACCTACAAGGTTCAAGGTCAGGGATGCATTCATATTGCTTTGCGCCAGGAGACCGGTGGTGGCCTGCATCAAAATATTGTTTTGCGCCATATTAGCGACTTCCTGCGCGTAGTCGGTGTCCGCTATTTTTGATTTCGCGGCGGCGATGTTTTCCTGGTACACGTCGTTGAAATCGATGGCACGATCCAATCTTGCCTGCATAGCTCCGTATATGGCCCGGGCCATCGAAAGTTTGTCGAGGGCTTCGTCGTAAACGGTGGCTCCACCGGATTCTTCCGGTGCCAGGAGGTCCTCCAAATCCGAGAAAGATATGCCCTCTTCATCATCAGAACTTTCCAGCAGGCTGCGGGCACTTTTCAGACCCAAGCCTGCGGTGGTGGCCACGATATTTTTGATGCCATCAAAAACAATGGTATTGATGTCACCGTCCTCACTATCTTCACCGCCGCCCTGAAAGGGGTCATCAATGCGGAAAATTAAGGATTCGGGAACACTTTCATTGGCGCCGTTCAGCAATGAGATGCCGTTAAAACTGGTGGTCTCGGCAATACGGTTGATCTCATCATAGAGCGCCTGGTATTCAATCATGAGAAACCGACGTTCCTTGTCGGTGATGGTGGTGCTGGCTCCGGCCACATTGATTTCTTTCATGCGGGTCATGATGTTGTTGATTTCGGAAAATCCAGATTCGGCGGTCTGCAGCAGAGAAACGGCGTCGTTGATATTGCGTTTTGCCGCGGTGAGGCTGCGCAAACGAAATTCCAGGCCTTCCGCCAGGGCTCGCTCGGAAGGACGGGGATCGGAGGAGGTAAAGATCTTGCCAGAACTGAGACGATCCAACGATGCAATATTGTCCTTGCGGGCCTTATCCAGCTGTTTGGCTAATTTGTCTGCGACGACCCGGTCGTTAATGATAAAAGCCATGGTCAGCCCGTCCTGTCATGGATAGTGATGGGATCGTCATTGATCGGGATGTCCGGGTCTTGATTTATCTCCCCTTGGTCCTGATCGGCTTCGTGGTGGCTGCTCTGAGAGGAACGGCGAGGCGTACCCTGGTTGGCCGACTGGATCACCTCCAGGGTCTGGGCCGATTCTTTGAGCAATTGCAGTTTCATGATCATTTCTGGTTTACGTCCAGTATGTCCGGGTGTCCGCAGGATGGGAGTTCCGTGAAGAAGCGGGCGGATCCCGATTTTGATGTTTTGCAGCAGGATGGTATCGCTATCGGCATGGTGCCCTAGGTGGGCCATGAGATTTTCGTGTTCGGCGTTGAGATGGTGACAATGACGCAGGGCAAAGTACTGACGGTTCAGCGTTCGTGCCAGACGATCGCATTGCCGATTCAGGACAGCAATGCCCTTATTCGCCTGGTTGGACGCTTCGCTTTGTTTTTCGCTGATCTGTCCATGAAGGCGGAAGTATTTTCGTTGTTCTTCGCCGATCTTTTGAATCTCCCGCAGGTGATTGAAGTGCTCCCCCATGGTCTTTTGACTATGTATGACTTCGGTCTGAGCCAAACGGCTGGTCAGCACGGTTTCCCGGTAAGATGCGTTAAGGTTTTCCAGGCGCCCATGCACGGAATTGACGGAATCGTAGGACTGCTGCAATTGCGTTGTGGCGACACCGGCTTCTTCCTGAATGGTCATCAGTAGTTCGGTTATAGAGCGGGTGGTGGCACTGGAACGGACGGCGAGGTTGCGGACCTCTCCCGCCACAACAGCAAATCCCTGTCCCTGTTCTCCAGCTCGCGCTGCTTCGATGGATGCATTGAGTGCCAGCTGGTTGGTCTGCTCGGCGATGTCATCGATCACATCGATGATGTTGACAATGGCTTCGGCGCGTTCTGCTAAACCGTTGACCATGTTTTGTGCCAGGGAGAGGTTCTGTCGGGAGGTGTCCACCTGCCGGGACAAATCATCCATGTTTTTAAACACCTGTGCGGACTTTTCGGAAATGGTTTTCAGGGATTTTAGAATCTGGTTGCTGTGCCCATTGAAAGTCGCCTCGTGTTTGGCGGAGTCATCTATCTTTTTATCCAACAGTTCATGGGATTCCTGCATTTTGGTGAACATTCCCTGAGATTGTTCATGGAGTTCTTTTATGCCGCGGACTTTTTGTGAGAGATGGCTCCATTCGCTGCGGGCTGATGAGGCTGCCACAGCATTGTCATGACACTGGCTCATGATTTTCAGCAACGCCTGTGTGGTTTCTGAAGCCACGGTGCGGGCCTTATCGATATGCTGCAAATTGATGCGGTGATGGGCCTCGAGGTCAATCAGTTTGTCGTAGAGCCGTTCGTCCAGCCCTTTG
>JAKQGS010000272.1 GCA_029556045.1 Pseudomonadota bacterium
CATTCGGTTCGGTGTCAAAGAGGTTTTCCACGTTAAAAGTCATCGCCGTAAAGGACCTTTGGGTGAGCGCCTTGGCCTGAACCATACCGGACAGCCCCATTCCCCCCAACAGCCCCACAAGCCAAATCCATCGCGCCGCCCACACCATTGTCCAACTCCCGTCTCAAGTCATTAACTTATTGTAAAGATAGGGTTTCCAGCCCCAGCAACGTCCTAGCTACCACACCCTAACCGATGATGCATCGCCATTTACCCCAACAGCCAGAGATGCCGTTTACTGACATATTCCAGCCTCCTTTATAGGAAAAAGATTCTATAGGTATATTAAAAAACCTTAAAATAAGATATTGACGCCCCAAGAACTGCGCCATATTATGCAGTCGCAACTGTGTAATTTAACGCAATCCAGAGACGATTTAAATCTCGCTGGGCCGGACTTCCCCGCAAGGAGCCTGACAATGCAGCATAACAAGATGCTCCCCAAAAACACTCTCGAACAGATCCGCGTTTTTCTGGTGGATGACGAAGACCTGCTGGCCTGGAGCATTGAAACCGAACTGAAGGCGTTGGGTGCGGAGGTTATGCGAGCAGCCTGTCTGCGTGAGGCGCTGGAGCGTTTTCCCCGTTTTGCGCCGGATGTGGCGATTACCGATATTTCGCTGCCGGATGGCAATGGCTTGGAGCTTTTGAAAAAATGGCGGCTGGAAAACCCTGAACTCCCCACCATCCTGATCACCGCCCACGGTGCGATCGATTCCGCCATCACGGCTCTGCGGCTTGGGGCAATGGATTACCTGCAAAAGCCCTTTGACATGAAAGCACTGGTGGCCGCCGTCAAGCGGGCTGCCGAGATTGCCCAGCTGCGTCAAAAGGTCCATCGCCTGCAGGGATCCATCAAAGTTCAAGAGCAGCTGGAAATTGTGGGTAGCTCCCCGCAGGTGGTCCAGATGAAGCAGCAGCTGGAAAAAATCGCCCGCAGCAAGGCGGACACGGCGTTGATTTTAGGGGAAAGCGGAACCGGTAAGGAATTGGCGGCCCGTATGATCCATTATGCGTCCGACCGCGCCGAACAACCGTTTGTGGAAATCAACTGCGCCAGCATTCCGGAAACCCTGCTGGAGAGTGAACTGTTTGGTCACGAACGGGGTGCCTTTACAGATGCCCGCGAACGCAAGCTCGGTCTGTTTGAAATGGCCAAAGACGGTACGGTGTTTCTCGATGAAATCGGTGAGCTTCCGATCAAATTGCAGACCAAGCTGCTGCGGGCCCTGGAATACCGCCGCTTCAAACGCCTGGGCGGCACCAAGGATATTGAGTGCTCAGCCCGCATCGTGGCCGCCACCAACCGCGATCTCCTGGCGGAATGCCGGGCCGGGCGTTTTCGGGAAGACTTTTACTATCGCCTCAATGTTCTTCCCATTCGCATTCCACCTCTGCGGGAGCGCAAGGATGACATCGGGGACCTGACCGAATTTTTCCTCAAAAAACACGCCGAACGCCTGGGCCTTAAAAAACCGGTCCTTCATGCGGATGCGCTGGCGGCACTCCTGCAACATGATTGGCCGGGCAATATCCGGGAGCTCAGCAATATGATCCAAAGGGCCATGGTGTTCTACGAACCCACCGATTTGCATGCAGAGCACCTGGAATTCGACGAGCTGATGCGGGATTGGGCGAGCCTCCACAACACCCCGACGACCGTTGAAACGGGCATCATCCCCATAACCGTTACCCCGGTGATGCCATCGACGCCCCCTGTGGTGACACGTAAGGGGGCAGCCGCCGCCAATTCTTCGGAATTTATCCTTCCGGACAATGGCATTAATCTGGACGAGCTGGAAAAGACCTGCCTGATTCAGGCGTTGGACCGCGCGAAAAACAACCAGACCAGGGCGGCCCAGCTTCTGGGTGTTTCCCGCCACAAGCTGCGTTATCGTCTGGAAAAACACGGTTTGCAAGCTCCCTGACGGGAAGGATTCATGCCATGGTGGACCATGTTTACCAACTGATTCGGAATTCCTACACACCGGAAGGCCTCCTCAAGCCCGATATCCCCCTATTGAAACTTCAGACTCTGCAGGAGCTGAAGAATCTGGAGGATGAGGATCCTGAAAACCGCGGCTTTCTCCGCCGTCTCGTCACCATTTATCAAACCAATGCCCCGGACGTTATCGCGTCCCTCGGGCAAGCTCTGGCCGATAATCAAGGCGCACATATCAAACAACAGGCCCACAAATTAAAGGGGCTGGGATTGAACCTGGGGGCTCAACGGCTGGCGATCCTCTGTGAAACCCTTGAACTGTACCACGACAAATTGGCTGACTCTCCGGCACAGGATCCCCTCCGCCAAATCCAGGAAACCTACCAACAAACCATGGAAACCCTGATGCAAAACTGGGTTTCCTGATTGTAACCACCCCTTGTATCCCGTTATCCCCTGTGAGAAACTAAATTACCCCAATATTTTCGATGCGGCATGGATGCCTGTTAATTTTTCGCACCAGTGTGCAAGGAGGAACGATGAGAATCAATGGGATCACGTTAGGACTGGGTCTAGCCCTTGTGGCAGGCGTTGCTTGTAAGCAGCGCGTTAAAGAAGCGCCGAGTTTAAGCCTCCAGGACGAGGTGATCACGCCGACCGGAGATTATTGGACTGAGATTAACCTGTTGAAACAGTTTTTTGATGGGGAGGCGTCTTCCAAAGCCCTCCACGCCAAAATTGAGGCCGCCAATGAAGCCCGCTGGAAACAAGCTGTGACGGAAGGGCGTGCTTTTGCCTCGGTCGAAGAAGCTCGTGATGCGGAGATTTTGCTCAGTTTTTACCATGATGAAATAAACCAGGGCAAAGATGCTGATGAATGGGGCTCAGACGGACCAACTCCTCCCACCGCGGAGCTACGTAAAAAATATGGCGCCAAACTCCAGGATGCCCTCAAGAACTTTGACGCCTGGGTCAAAAAGCAAAATGAAAAAGCCAAGGACCAGTGGTGGGCTGGGGAGCAGGAGAGGACCGCGGAAGAATTTCAAAACCTGTTTCGTTACCGATACGAAGAATCCTTGACCAAAAATTACCCAATCTTCGGCGTCACCTGGCAAGCCCCTGGCACCTATAGCATGTGGAACGGCGTCTGCACCTGGACCATACGCATGACCAGTACCCCCTCGTTTAGTTATGAGTTTGTCCCAACCCAGGGTAAGGATGTCTATTGTTATCCTGATGCCAGTAGCTTTAGCGGAGCTGATAAAGACTACCACCATTGGCTGACCTGGTTCCAAAAAGGAATTGCGGAAGTTGTGGCTCGCGGTCAAAACTACAAATTTGACAAAACTGGCAACAACCTGCCGTTCTATTCCTGGGGTTGGTGGAGTTCCGTCGGCGCCGAAGAAACCTCTTCTAGCTCTGGCTGCAAATTACCCTTTGATTCGGACGCAACAGATAAAATTGCGGGTGAGATCGACTGCGGTAAGGCCTTTAAATATACCGGTAATGGGGAGATCGGCGGGATCGACTTCAATCGTATGACACAGGTGTCGTTCCACAACCCACGCCTCAACGACAAACCGATATCCTTTACGGGATCTGATCTCGTGGGCGTCTGCCAGGGGCCACTGGAGCGCAAAGCTTTAGGAGATGTATTAACCCGCTCCGTAACCAAAACCATTGCTGATCGCGGTCAAGTAGTGGCGGATGTCAATCGGGCGGGACAACCGACCTTTCGTCGCCTCACGGCTCCGGAGTTCGTAATTCGGAACATCATCTGCTACGAACCCAAGGATATTGACGATGGACAATTGCCTGGTGAAGCTTTCTGCCAGCTGGCATGGACAGATAAGGGAGCCCGCCTGGCCGACCCACGTTATTACTACGCCAACAAACCCCTGCGTTACGATGCCGCAACCACCAGCGGTACCGGACTTTGTTATCACCTCGGCTATAAAACCTTTAAGAGCTGGGAAACTCAGAAAATACAGAACGAATTGCTGATCACCACGGATGAGCGAGGCATCTGGAAAAATACTCGCGCCGTAATTTCAGGAAATGCGGTTAAATCGGTAACCTGTGCGGATCCCCGCCCCATCGGTGCCAAGCCGGAAGAGTTGCAGGCAGGCAC
>JAKQGS010000290.1 GCA_029556045.1 Pseudomonadota bacterium
AAGTAAGGCATGAGATAAATAGCCCGAATTCCCATGAATCGCAAGGACGCGACCGAACGTGGTTCAATGCGGTCGATCCGTAGGTTTAGACCGGCCCCCACAACTCCTCCATGATTCCACCCCCGGTTGACCCGGGTTTCCGGTTTATCGCTTGCGGTTCCTGAATCATTTGAATTGTCTTCGGGAGGAAACCGCACCTCCTGGACAAACTGACGCTCCACTCCCATCCAACCGGCGATGCCAATCCATCGTTTTGCAAAGGGGGTCATCTGGAGCACACCTGCCAATTGCAGAGGAATCAGAGTTAACTCCATATGGGAATCCGGATCGATTTCACTATCTTCAATATTTTTTTCATAGGGAACCGCGGCACCGGTGATTTTAGCAGCTTTGCCGTTTGCTTTCAGATATGAGGCCCGAAAGCTGATCCCCAGGGTGGCGTACCAATCCCACAAATAATAGTCGACAAAACCCTGCGGCATGGTTTTGCGATTACTGTCATATAACTTTTCAATATGGTTATACTTTTCATCAAATTCGGTGCGACCACCCCCAAACCCAAATCGCCAGGTTCCCATAACTTTTTCGTCCCCAACACCGCGGGCTCGCAACTTGGATGGAGCCGATCCCGTTGCAGCGGGTTCGGTGGTTTGACCTACTGGTTCAGCGACCGACGGGACGGCATCGGACTTCAGTCCCGGTTCACCCGTAACATTTGGTTGAGCTGGCGCTGGGGTTTCCTGATGGGGGGAACTGTCCTGCCCGGCTGCGGATGGCACAGGCGGCGTTGATTCGTTCTGACCCTGCTGAGGCGACGCCTCCGCAGGGGTTTCTGAATCCCCGCTTGGCTCTGGGGCTGCTTCCTGCGCCAGAAGCGAAAAGTTCAATCCTAGCGCCAGCCATGCGAAACCAACAAACGCCCCAATACGCGTCATAATGGATAATCCTTATCCTGCCTAAATTATATCAAGATACTGTAGATAGAATAACCCCACCCACCCGGGGCGTCAAATCCAAGCAGAACTGATGTTCTTCCGATGAAAGCCAATCATATTCAATGACTGCCCTCTTCGGATTCATCGTGTTCCTGTGCAAAGATATCCTCCTCTTCCACAGGTTTTTTCCATCCCAGCAGCCATTCCAAGGGTCCGCTGAGGGCATAGAGGAAAAAAAACAAAAATCCCAGAAGTTCAGGTTGAAAGGCTATAACCGATGTCAGGGCAACCGCCAGGACCAGAAGCTTAAATGGCTTGATGGCTTTGACTTTAAACGTCTTGTGTGACCGATAAGTGATATTGCTCACCATGGCCATGGCCAATCCAAAGCCTGATACCAGGAAGAATCCGTTGGTAAAGTCCTTGTTATCAGCCCATGTCGCCAGAGTCATCTGCCATACCGGACCATCCTTAACGCCTTTTAGGTCCGCCAGCAAGGCAATGAAACAAACCACCACCGCTGCTGCCATAGGGATCGGCAACCCGGTGAAATCCCCCGATGCTTTACCAATCGAACTCTGCACATTAAAACGCGCAAGGCGCAAAG
>JAKQGS010000296.1 GCA_029556045.1 Pseudomonadota bacterium
CCACCATCAGGACATTGTCCCATTCCGGAGCTTTGATCCAGCGCTGCGCCACAACACTGTCCACCATGGCTGCCACGATGAAACCGCCGGGAACCTCTCCAAACGGGGTGGCCTCATGGTAATCGGTATTGCCGGTGGCAAAGTTGGGGAGAATCAGCACCACGTCGCCCTTTTGAATGCGGGTTTCCGGTTTGCCCGATTGCGCACGTTTTAGCGCATGGTGCAGGGAGGTGGTCATTTTGTTTTTGTAAAACATCAGGGGCGGGCGGTGATTGATGCGCACGGCGCCCGCCTGGCTGAGGGGAACGGCATCGTCATGGATCAGTAGACGCTGGTCCGTCATGGTGATGGACGGCGCGGCGTAAAGGCTTAAGTGCGGCAGCACGGTGTTGTTGCCGAGAGAGTAGATCGGTGCAATGGTGCCGTCTTGATTATAGCTGATATGGCCGATGGCCCAGATCATATCTTTGTAGGCGGGGGCATGCCCAAATACCTTCCAGCCCTCCTTCATCTGCAGCGGTGGCGCACTCTGATCGCGCGACCCGACGAGGTAGTGGGGCAGTTGATAGGCGGGTGCGGTTAAGTCCGCGGGTTGCCGTCCGGCGATGACGTAGGGGGAAACATGAGCCCCTGCATAAATCGGGGTTTTGATGTGTTGCACCAGGCTTTGCCACCCCTGGGCTTCATCATCAGCACTGGGGGGAAATGACATCAGTCCATCGATGAGGATCACCTGCGGCTCCTGGGCCGATAGATTCTGCAGCAGCTGGGCCCATTCCATGGCGTTTAGCGAGGGTTTGCCGAGGGCGGACAGGGTCTGGTCATCATAAGCCAGGATTTTTAGATGGGAGGCGATGGGAGGGGTCTTGCCCAACCACTGCCGCACATTGAATTCGATGGGTTGGATCAGACGCTGCTGAAGAAAACCATTGCCGGAGCCACGGTGCAGAAAAAACAGCGCCAGGATCCACAGGGCGGAGAGGACCCCAAAGATCTGCCGGGAGTTTTTGCGAAAGCCAATGACCGGTTTCACGATGTTTGACTCATGCGGGGGGTGACGGAATTGTCCCATGACCGCAAGGTCTTATCGGCAGATTTTGCGTGCGGTAAAATATTCTGGGATCTGATGGATCGTTAACGGTGCGTTGCGACAGTATTAAATCAGACTATTTGCGAAAAAAGCAGGACCACCCGGGGTGCGGGTGGTCTCGCCTGCGACGGCTTTACGGGGCAGGGGTCAGTTCAATTGTCTGATCCCCCACCCGCACGGTGATTTTGACGACAGTGCTTTCGTCGGACCCGTTGGTGACCTCCCAGATCAAGCGAAACCCGGTTTGATCGTCTGGATTAAGGATGGTGACCCCTTTGACGATGCTAACACCTTCAACTGTCGTGGTAGATTCCTCACTGCAGACCCAATCATCGGTTGACGTTACACCGCTGCCGCTGCGGGAGGTGCGACTGATAGCAAACGGATCGGCGTCAGTGGGAGATGCTGAAATGATCCAGGCATCCTGCGCCGCTGTTGTCATGCTGACAACTCCCTGCGAGTCTGTGCTCGCGGTAAAATACTCGTCTGCACCGGAGGCAAAGTCCCCATCCACCCGGTCGCTGAAAGGTGATCCGCAGGGGGTGAGGAGGTAGTCCATAATGGTGGCCTGAGAAAGGTCGGGGGTCGATTCCGGTCCTGCGGGTGGAGCTTGATCATAAGGATCAGCGCTCCCCGGCAGAGAGGTGCCACCTTTGTCATTTTCTGCAGTTGGGGTATCGGATTCCACCGGATCTTTTTTGTCCGGTTTGTTGCCGTTACCAATGATGGTGCCGGAGCCGCAAGCACTTATCCACCACAGGAGAAGAGTACCGAGACAGGATAGGGACCTGGACTTTTGTGTACGGCTCATGATTTGGCCCTCCTCACCTGGGGAAACATCTGAATATTGCATTGGATCACAGCATTTTTTTCTTCCATCTCGCCAGCCTCCACAGCCCAGCGAAACAAGTCATTGCGTAGTGTTTTTAGGCGATTTTTCAGCTCCGGGATGCGGGATTCCGGCAGGGTAAAAATCAGGGCGCCGTATTCCCGTTCTGTCAGCGGCAGATCGTCCAACATCTGCTCCGCCTGTGACAGCGCCTTCTTATGGTACTGCTGGATGGCCATATCACGCACCTCATCATTGGACATAATCACCCGGTTGGTCATCTGCCATTTCTGGTCTTCACCCTGGGCGATAAAGCCTTTGTCGATCAAAAATTTTAAGGCTTTTTGAATTTCCGCTAACTGCGTGCGGCCCGTCAAGCGCCGCTGGATCCAATAGGGAT
>JAKQGS010000314.1 GCA_029556045.1 Pseudomonadota bacterium
ACCCGCCCAAACGCGGGATTGTTTTTCAGGGGCCCATTTTTTTGGGTGCGCACAAACGTCAAAACATCCCGCAGGGACATTCGCTGCAAATCCAGGGCGGATTTACCCCCCAGGGTGATGGACTCCAGCTTGGGATCAAGACCCGTCCCATGGCAGTTCCGGCAGGTTTGATCCCCCCCCACACCCGCCTGTTCATCCTCCGGTGCCAGTTCTTCCTCCGCCACTCCGGTTTCCCCATAACCCTGGCATACACTGCAGCGGCCCAACGAGTTGGCAGAAAAGTAGCGGGGATCGATGCGGGGCCAGCTGTACCCGCAGGTGGGGCATCCCTCGCGGGTTGAAAACAGGCGCGGTGCGCGAACATCCACCGGCCCTTTAGGGTCCGCCGGGTAAAAGACCCCGTACCCTTCCGCCTCCTGCAGCGCCAGTCCCACGGCCCGCACCAAACGCGCCTTGCTCTTTTCACCAACTTTCACAAGATCAACCATAATAGCGATCGTGTGTTTTTCTTCTTTGGCCAGTTCCGGCAGAGGATTTAACGGAACCGTCCTGCCATCGATAATCGCCCGCAGGTATCCCTTTTCCGCAAACTTGGTCAACGGCGCCGCAAAGGCTCCCTTCTTTTTTTCCGCAATAGGGGCACAGATGGCGATGGTCTTCCCGTCGAATTCGTTCATCAGACCATCGGCGATGGCCTCCACCGACAGGGAGCTGGTGGGCAACCCATGTTTCGGACAAAATTTTTCCGCAAAGCGGGCAAAGGTAACACCCAGGAGTTCACTGACATCCGTCAGGGTGCCAACAGTGGCCCGCCGGGATGGCTGGGTTTCATTTTGCGCCAAAGCAATGGCAGGTGAAAGGCCATCCACATGGCGCACCGATGGTCGGTTGCCCAGATCCAGAAACTGTCGGGAATAATGGGACAGAGTGTAAAAAAATCGCCGTTGCGCCTCAGCCAGCACCGTATCAAAAGCCAGAGAACTTTTTCCTGAGCCACTCACACCGGTAATGACCGTGATAGCCCCACGCTCTATGGTCACGTCGATATTTTTTAAATTATGCTCCGTCGCTCCATGGACTCGGATCCATTTCTTTTTACTGGTGCCATTCCCCGATTCCATCATTGTCATGACAAACAATACCTCTCGCACATCATCCATGCGTTTTGAAAACTGTCCAGTCGACCGGTGCCTAAGAGAAAATGATCCTGCGCCGGTCCGTGATCCGGTGAAACCCGCAGATGCGGCAATCCCCCGGTTATATTAACGGCATCGTAGAAATGCACGGTCTTCAGCGGCCCAAGCCCCTGGTCGTGGTACATGGCCAGAATACCCTGATAGTCCCCCTGATACCCCCGGAAGAATAGGGTGTCCGCTGGAAGCGGTCCCACTACATTGATCCCCTGCTGGCGGCATAATGCCACTGCCGGTGCAATGACCTCAGTATCCTCTGACCCAAAAAGACCCCCGTCACCACAGTGGGGATTTAAACCACACACCCCAATGCGTGGGGAAGACAGACCCAATTGCTGCCGCAGCGCTGCGTCCAGTGTGGTGAGTTTCCGTGCAACACCCGCGATGGTGATTTGATCCGCCACATCCCGCAACGGCACGTGATTGGTGACCAAACCGACGCGCAGCCGCGAGCCCGCCAATATCATAATACCGGGGGTTCCCCACAGTTGTTCAAAATATTCGGTTTGGCCGGGGAATCGAAATCCGGCGGTCTGCACGGCTTTCTTGTCGATGGGAGCCGTCAGCACCGCAAGACGACGGACCTGGGGTGGAATGCGAACGAGAGCCTGCAGGGCAGCCACAGCGATCGCTCCGCATTCCTGACGCTGCAATTGTTCCGCCGGTCGCCGCATATCCGGACCGCAGTCCATAAAATAAAATCCAGGACTGGAAATCCCCTCCCAGCCTGACACCCCGCGCAAGGGGGGCACCTGCAGGCTGAGTCGCCGGCACTGATCATCCCAGTGCCAGCGGGATCCCATCAGGACCATCGGGTAAGCCGGATCGCGGGCCGCCATCACAAGGCGGGCTATGGCCTCGATATTAAAACTATGAGGATCACCCAGGGTGATGCAAAAAAGCCTGTCCACGCCATCCCCTCCTATCATCCCAGGGATTCCAGCACAAAGTCAGGACCTATGGATCCGTTTTCCCAACGGCTGGGGTGGGTCAACCCGGTTTTCACCATCGCTGACGCAATCCCAAAATCCCGCGCCCCCAACACATCGGTGTCGATCTGATCACCCACCAGCACCATGGACATGGTTCCCGCCCGTCGGTGGGCTTCTTCAAATATCGGACGGTGGGGTTTGCCCAAACGGGTAAAACGCAGATGAGCCTGATCCCCAAACCGGGCCCTAAGGCCCTCTTCGATCATGAGGGCTAAAGTCCCGGCGGTAAACCCAAAGGCCCGGGGGCCACTGGGAAAGATCAGATCGGGGTTGGGTAGTATCAAGGACACCGATCGTCCGGCTTCAACCATTTGAATGAGGGCCGTCAGGGTGGCATCCATGGCGGCAAGAAAGGGGAAATCCCCCTGATTGCCGATCACCAGCACATCAAAATGTGCCTCCGTCAGGGGATCCACCACGATGTCTCCGGCGTTCTTCACCAGTGTCCGGGAACCCTCTGTGCCAAGGATCGCAACCCGACTTCCCTGCAGGTTACGCTGCGCAAAGTAGGCGGCCAGCAGCCCTCCGGACGAGATCACCCGATCAGCAGCAATGGCCAACCCCTGGCTGCGGTAATAGGCAGCTGTATCTGTCACGGTCTTGGAAGAGCCGTTCGTCAAAATGAAGTAAGTTTTATTTGTGGCATTCAATTGGTCGATGGCCTGACGGGCTTCCGGAAAGGCGCCATGACCATCCAGCAGTACCCCATAGACATCGAGGAGAACCACCTCAAATTGGCGGCAAAGGTGAGCAAAGGTGGTTGTTTGCGGACGCATGAATCCCCCGGATGCGGTTTCTTCTGAAGTACCACATCACGGGGGATTTCGGAATGCCAACCTGTCCTTAATTAGATTCTGCTGCAAAAGGCCGAGGTCAAGGCACGAGGAGGAAAAAAAGCGCAGTGTATTCAACATACATGAGCATTTTTTTCTGACGAAGTAACGCAGAGATCGGCCTTTTTCAGCAGAATCTATTTGCCTAGGGTGACGTTGACATGGACCACCGTGGCAACACCCAGGTCTTCCCCATCAAAAGTCGGTACAATATCAAAGGTATACTCACCGGCCTCGGGGGGCACATCAAAGGACAATTCATATTCCCACACACCCTCACCGGCTTTTTTCAATTCGATCTCATAGTCCTTGTTCACCTTAGCACCGGCCACCTTGGCCTTGGCCTCTGCGGAGCTATAGGTTTTGACTTCCGGTTGTTTAAACTCGGTCACCATGGCTGCGGCATCCTGGGCGTCCTTGGCAAATTTGATATTGTCCGGATTGCCGGTCACCAATTCAAGATAAGCACGGTTGGCTGCTTCATTGGTATTCATGGCATCCGTCAAAAACAGGACATTCAGATTCAGACCGGCCACCTCAGCCCGCAGAGCTTCTGCAGCAACCTGCCCGGCATCACGGCAGCGATTGTCGCCAAATGGATCCTGATTGCAATCCACCATCATGCCATTCACCATCCCAAGGGTGGGCACGCCATCGGTAAACATGAAAATGTGTTTTTCACGATCCTGATTCATAGTGGCAAAAACCTGGGTTCTGGCCAATTCAAAAGCAGCCTGATAATTGGTGGCCATGCCCACATTGGTGCAAAAAATATTGCTATTCAAGTATTGAGCTTTAAAGGTCTTGCCATCCACGACCCCATTGACCAGCATCCCCGCTTGGGATGCAAACTGCAGAAGCGAGAACTCCACCTTGTCATAGTTGTCCTTGAATTTGGCTTCCAGCGAATCGGAAAGAGCCCGGGCCGCCTCCAGGCGTTTGCAGGATCCTCCCACCAGTGGATCAACCTGGTTCATGGAGCCCGAGTAATCGATGATAAAATTGATATGGGGCCCCTGGACTGCCGTCTGCTCATTCAGGACTTTGCAAAACGATCCCTTGATATTGACGACACCACCGCTTTTATTGGTGATGACTTCCACGTCTTTTTCCAGCTTGTCGTTGCCTTGTTCACAGGGAACTGTCACATCGGAGACCTTGGGGGGGAGAGCCGCAACGTCGTTTTTGCCCGTGAACTCGTTGTTATTACAGGCAGCCGCCAGGGTCACCAGACCAAGAAACAACAAGCTGTGTTTTACCTGCATAACCATGGTGAATACCTCCACGCGAAACATTCAAAAACCTTACGTCCCTACCATAAAGCAAGCTTTAGGCCAGAATTTGGCTGATGGAATATCCGGGGGTTATCTGGCGGGGAATGAAAAGATTTTTGACACTTTGGAGTAATTCGCCTAGGAATTAGTCAAATTGTCTACCCCTGCGACAGCGAGCAGCCGAATGCCCCGAACCACAGCCCCATCCATCCCCGCTTACCGGGCCATCATCGCGTTTGGCTCCAATCTGGGGGATCGGAAAAAGCAAATCGATGAAGGTTTAAACATGCTGGCGGAGTTTGGGGTGCATCTGGACAAGATTTCACCCTTCTACGAGACTGACCCCATCGGCGCAGCGGACCAGACATTTGTTAACGGAGCAGCCCTGGTCTCCACGAACCTGTCCCCCCTTGATCTTCTGCAGGCGTTGCTGGTGGTGGAAAGGCGCTGCCATAGGGTCCGCACCATACATTGGGGCAATCGTACCCTGGATCTGGATATCATTCTGATGCAGGATGCGGCCGGCTCCCCGATCGTCTATCAATCCGATGGTTTGACGATCCCCCATCCCCGCAGCCTTGAACGGGACTTTGTGCTGGTTCCCGCTGCCGCTGTGGCTCCGGAATGGGTGCACCCACAGACGGGGCACACACTGCTGGATGAGGTTATCTCCCGGAAATATAAATTGAATAGAAATTAGGAGTTATTTTTAAGAAGCGTCTGAAATGTTTTTATTATCCTTAAGCATCTGCAGACGGCGCTGGGCCTTTTCGAATTTGGGATCGTGGTCCAGGGCCTGAGTATAATAAAACTCCGCCTGGTCAATCTCCCCCACCTTTTCCTTGGCATACCCCAGATTGAACAATATGCGGGGATCGTGCGGAGACATCTGGAGGGCAGCCCGGTATTTGTCGATACCGTCCTGGTATTTGCCCAGTTTGACATAGGCCAATCCCAGAGAGTTCAGGATGCTGATATCGCGATTATCCAGATCCAAGGCCTTACGAAAGTTTTTCATGGCGGACTGATAGTCCTCCTGGATCATATTGATCTTACCCAACCCCTTATAGGCGTCCGCCATTTTGGGGGACAGGCGTATGGAGTTTTTAAAGAAAGCCTCAGACTGCTCCATATTCCCCAATTCCAGATGAACTCTTGCCAGGATCAGGGTGTATTTGGGGTTATCCGGACTGAGTTCATTGATCCGGGTCGCAATTTCCAGCACGTCCGGCAACGGATAAGAGTTGGCCACCATCAGATCCAGTTGATCCCGGTATGCGTCTAAAAAATCCGGATTGACCTGAATCGCCCGCTGAAACCAGGAAAAGGCTTCCTTAGCACGCTTGCGGGCCACCGCCACTTCCCCTAACCCATGCATACTCCGAGCGGACCCTT
>JAKQGS010000183.1 GCA_029556045.1 Pseudomonadota bacterium
CCGTATGAGTGCGATAGCCTGCCTGACCCAGCATCTGCAACACCCGATTGGGCCCGGCGACTCCATGAAGCGGTTGGACATCCAGATCCAGCACGCGGGACATGCTGCCCAATGACGCATGGTACTGAGAGTAAGTGTCGGGATAGATCATAAACCCCTGGTCCCGCAACCATTGGAACTGCTGTTGATTATCGATCCCGTATTGAGCAAAGTCCTTTTCGTTGGGATAACCATCATAAATCAACAAAAAGATATCCGGCTTGTACGTCCACTCCTGGATCCAAGGGGCTTCCCCCTGTCGCTCCGCTAATCGTGCTGGATCCAACGGCTCCCGCAGGCTGACCCGTGCCACGCTGCCGCTATCGTTACCCTGCATCCAGGCCTGAGCGCTGTTCGCAACCCAAAACACCAGTGCCGCCACCGCAAAAAAGCGGGGATCAACGCGACAGACTAACGCCAAAATGGGTGGTAACAGGAGAGGAACTAGAATCTGGGGAGCGTAGCTTTGCACGCCGCTGATCTGCAGCGCCCCCAGAATCGCCGGCAGCGAATAATGGGCCACAATCAAACCCAAAACCAGAGCCAGCATGGTTTCGTGTTTACGCCGTGCAGCTGACCAGACACCGATCAGCAGAATGAATGTGGGAATTCCCACCAGGGCCATTCCGTAAAATCCTAAATCCCTATACGACAAAGACGATCGGTTATGAATGGCGTACTGCATGAGCGGAGTCGCAACCAGCAGCAGGAAAGGGGCGAGACGCCCCAGGACTCCGGGTTTGACAACAGGGGTTTTGGGTAGCGATCCTGTCAGTCTCAGATTTAAAAAAAGGTTGGATGCCAGCAAACAAAGGGCCATCGCCTCTTTCAACAATTGCAGATTACCCCAGAATCCGGGAAGCAAGGCTCCCGCATAACTCATGCCATAGAACCCGGCCAGAGCTATAAATCCGATTCCGGCAATACCTGCGACGATAGTCAGGAGCTTGTGCATCCCCCTCGCGGAGGGTTTCACCCGTCGGGACCGTTGCATCACCTGCACCAACAGCAACAGGAGCTGCAGACCCAAAACCATCAGAATCTGGGCACGACTGCTCCGATCATCCGGGGCATAAGCCAGGTGGTAAGCCAAAACATAATAGATGCTATAGATCCACAGAGAACCGATGGCGACCGGTAAGGTCAGCAGGGCGGATTTATGAATGGCGAGCTTTGATCCAGACGAGTTCACGGGTTCCCCCCTCATAGGCCAGTCGCCGTTCAATCCTGAAGTGATGGTTTACCAGCCGCATAAACTCATCGCGGTTATAATCATCGAAGACATCCTTACGGTGGCGAAGCAGGCTTTGCACCATCGGATCCCCCCGATCCACCCATTCCACAATCCCTTCGCCCCCAAAGGCCGCAAAGAACTCCATCAACTTGGCCAAGGGAATTCCGGCGCTGATACGCAGATGGTGAATCAACGCCAGGGCGAGGAAAAACCCTGTGCCCATCCGCTCCATCAAAGAAGGGCGTTCCTGCAGCATCCACCCTAGACTGGGGGTGGGATTCGCCAGATTCCCTTGCACCGCCCACACATTGGGGAGACCCCGTCGTTGCATGAGCTCAACCGCCCCGGCATCCAGATCCACTGAACACACCACCGCAGCATGGCGGGACGCGAGCACAGAATATTCACCGGAATTTGCCCCCAGATCGAAGACCCGCGGTGGTTTCACCTGCTGCAGGACCTCGTCAACAAAACGAACCTTTTGCTCCTGCTCATGGGTCCGGTAGCTATTGTTACCCGCATAGTCCGCCCACAACGTACCTGTTCCATCCCAATGCAAGGTGGTCACCGACTCCCGCAGCGAATGAATTAACCGCAGCGTCTGTTGATCGGGGATCGCCATCATCCGTGTGGCAGGTGCCGCAGCCTCGCCGGTGGCGGTGGGTTTCGCCAGGGATTTTTCCAGAAGCCTTTGCAGGCCCACCCACTTCAGGACTCCCCGCCGACGAAGGGATGACCAACCCAGCATTTGCCAGGCATCATCGAGATTGATTTCTCCCAAACCTGCTGCCAGCAAGGGGGCAGGGGAAATATTGCGATAACTGCGCAGCATCAGAGGAAAAAGAAAAGCGCGGCAGAACTGCCCCAGGGCCACCCAGGGAGTTCCTGATTGCAGTGGTTCGAAGGAAAGCACATCCACCAGCACCGGACGGGATCCCTGAAACAGAATATTGGTACCGGTGGCATCCTTCAGGGAATAGCCATGGGCCCGAGCCAGAATTTCGAGATCAAGGGTTAAAAGAGCAGAGGATTTTAATGCGGAAAACGCCCATTCCCAAGGATAAGTCACCACCGGTATACGGGGATGGCGGAGCCAAAGTCCGGATTCGGTGGAACCTGCGATGGGTTGATCCGGTCGTGAGGAAATCACATCACCACGGGATACCGCCTCCAGCAGCCACGGCTGCTGCAACAACCTTTCAACGTCCGCTGTGGACGAGGTATTGATGCGACGCCAAAGGTCCTGGTCTCCGTCGTAAAGCTGATCGGACGGATCCCGGAAAAAGACGGCCAGTGATTGCGGTACTGTGGGATTCACGCGCTTTTGGACCCCGGGTGGGAGGAATCGCCATCATGTTTTGTGTTTACATGGCTTTCGGTGTTACCCTGCCGGGCCGATTCCAACGGGGCTCGATGGAAAAGACCGCGAATTTTTGTGCCCAATCCCGCTTTAAAACTGCGCACGGCGAAGAAAATACCACCTATACCCCCCAGAATCATCTGCAGCAGGATACTGCCCGTCCCAGGATCGATATAGGCCCAGGCGGGGGTTGCGAATAAAAAGAAAAATAAGCCCAAAATTCCTTGCTGAACAGGGAGATACTTCCGCGCTAGGCGACTCTTGCACATGAGGGATTCCTTTTGTGGGCATGCGATACTCATATTTTAGGGTATTCGCGCCCCTAAGACCAGATATCCACCACCGCATTACCAGAATCGTTGCCGGACAAAGCCTATTCAAGAGACATCCTGCCATGCCTCCTTTTCTTGAATTCCGGCTTTTTGCGGCAACTCGCCGATTAAAATGCAAGGGTGTTCCCGGTTCTCAATATACTGGTGAATCGATTCCATGATGGCCTCCGCCCCCTTGCGTCGCAGCAACTGACGCACAATCGCCTCAAAGCCTGCTCCCGTGAGATCGCGGGCATTCGCAGAGACATCAGCCCGCAACACGATGACCGGCACCGTACC
>JAKQGS010000357.1 GCA_029556045.1 Pseudomonadota bacterium
TGAAGGGCATGGCGTACCAACGCTGATTGCGCTGGGACTCCTTGGGGTGGGGGTTGGGATAGAGCAGAAAAAAACGATCCACCGAATCCGGTGGAATGTGGGCAGCGATCCAGGAGATCGCATTGGCATGGAGGGGAAGCAAATTAGCTGGTGAACCGTGGGTGCGGACGCGGGCAGCGAACTTGTCAAACTTTTCCTGGGTGTGCTCCAGTGCCACCACAAAGCGCTCCGGGTGCCCGAGTGCATAGGTGGTGGGATGCCATCCCACTCCGCAGCCGATTTCGATGTCCAAGGGCACACCGACGGCCGGTGAAAAGGACATCGCCCTAATGGCGTCGGGAATGTAAGGCTTGAATTCACGCATGGCAGCGGTTTTAAGATATCGATGGTGCAAAAGCAATCAAAATGGCCCCCGCGGGAGGTTCCAGCGGGGGCTTAATCACATCAGACCGTTGACTATGGAGACCGTCATCTTACCTGTGCCTGACGGCGTGGCATCATTGTTGGGGCGCTTGCCGGCTGCGATCCAGCAGGTCGCGGACCACTTGGTAGCTGAGGTAGCCGTTACCGGTTTGGGGTATGGCGTTCAGTTTCCACAGGAAGTCGGGGCGCATCGTGCTGGTCCATTCCCCACCGATGATGGTGCCGTTCGCATCCAGTTCCAGGGTGTAGCTGACATACATGCTGTTGGTGTAGCTGTCCCGGCTTTCCATCATCGGGGTTTTGTGGGGGGCAATCTCCGTGATGTAGGAGATGTCCACGGCCACATGAGCCAGTTCAACCGTTCCAGGGGCCCGGTAGCGGGCAGCTGGGTCGTTGGCGCGATTCCAGGGCTCGCGGGTCAGGCTGTTGACTTTATAGCCGGTCACCGCTTGGTTCCACACTTCGTCGTCGTAGGTCATGTCCATCACAAAACCACGCCGCTGTTCCGGAGCCGGTTGTCCCAAGAATTGGGCCAGCACAAGATGCAGGGTACCGGGGTTGGTATCACGGCATTTGGTGTTGAGGATCCGGCCGTTTTCATCGCGACGGATTTCGTGGGAGTCGTCCCAGCACCGTTCACCGACACCGACGGATGGGGTGTTGGCATCAGCGTAGATTTTGGTAATCAGGGCGTTGATGTCACTGGTGTAAAAGGTCAGGTTGACGCCATCCGGGTTGGTGACGGTGACCTCGGGGCCTGGTTCCGGTTCCATGTAGGAAGCGGGAGCCCAACCGTGGCAGAGGCCAAACCATCCGGGGACGTCACCGGTGCGGGGATCAACGGAGGACTCTTGGCGACCACGTTCATGTTTTGCCAGTGGGAAATCATAGCGGCCCATCAGGATGTCGTATTTTTCCGCAGGCGAAAGGGTGGCCAGAGGAGTCATCAGGGATTGGCCGATAACTTGATCGCGGGTGACCCAGGGGTATTGATAGTCTTTATAGGTCTGGGCATCCCATTGTGGGATTTGCCAGCGGTAGGACACGCCACCGGTGCGGGTTGACCAGTAGGTATCACTCCAAGGATAGCGGTCAGCGGGCATCTGGCCTTCGGTGGGCAGATCGCTGAGCCGCGCCGTGGTGACCTCAAAACGGCTAGGGTCGTTCTGCGGGTTCCAGGGCTCTTTGGTTTCGGATGGTTGTGGGCCTTTGGCGGAGCCGCAGGCGGCCATCATCGATAATAGGGTGGGATAAACCCATTTTCTCATTGTTTTCATAGTGTCCCCCTTTCTCAGGTTGTGAATCGCATCGGAGGGCGGCTGTGTGTTTGGTCGTCACCGTGCAACTTTGAATGAGCAAGATCCAGACCAGAGGTAATAATTTCTGAATTATCTATTAATATCATTGAGTTAAGATTTATGGTGGCAGAGGGGGCAAGGTAAGTCCGCAAAAGATCGGGAGAATTTTGCGGATTTCACGCATTGTGAGTAAGACGCCGCAATAATTGGCCATCCAGTTGGCGGTGGGCGGCTAACGGTGGCGTCCGCGATGGAATGGCATTAAGTTTATTCCGTATTCTTGAACGTCTGAAAACAGAGGAGCAACCTTGGAAGCAGATTTGCAGGAAGAAAATAGCGAACCGGTGGTTATCCCCTGGGACCGGTTGGACCCGGAGACATTGCATCGGGTGCTGGAGTCGTTTGTCCTGCGGGAGGGCACTGATTACGGTAATCGGGAGTTTTCGCTCGAGGATAAGGTCGCGATGGTCATGCGGCAGCTGCAGCAGGGCAAAGCTCGCCTGGTGTTTGATCCCAGGTCGGAGACCTGCACGATACTGCCAGTGTCATGAGGTGTCCTATTGGGGGGATGGTTATTGAGCCTGAGAGTGAGAAAGGTCAATCTTCTGAGCTTTACCTTCTGTCACTGAGTCGTGAACGAGTTGCCCGACTTTCGTGAAGTAACTTTGGCGGTCAGATGCAATCCTTATGAGTTCAAATTTTCTTTTTTCTGAGCTTTGAGTTACCAATATCTTTTGTGGTTTACCATGCGAGTCAACTTCATCGCGATAGGTTTGGTATTCGAGCCACCATTCATAGGCCCCTACAGGAAGGGTCTTAGCCAACAAAAAAACTTGTTGATTTTTCAAGGGGACTGAAATGATCTGCTTAGGATCTTGAGGTGAAATTTTGAGAGTTGGCGATAAAATTTTAGGTTGCAGAGGTAGAAATCCGTAGAATTCTATTTCCTCCTGAGGTTGGCTGGTTAACCTCACGAGTTTTGGTAGCGGGTAATGCAGGGTAAGATCTCGGTTTACCGCTATCGTTTCGTTTATATATTCTGGTATTTCAGGAAAGAAGTGCACTAAATTGGGTTTGGATGAAAATCGTTCTTGCGCCGATCTCACCTGATAGAAATAGGATCCCGGTTCGTTGATAGTGATAGAATAATTGTCATTCGTTGTTTCAGCTAGGGGTGTCTTAAAGTCCGTATTATATTTCCGCCTCGTCAGCAGAATCTGTGGGTGAACTCTGGCTCGGGTAGCCCGCCAAGGTTGTGAAATAACGCCAATCTTATGGCTCGATAGCTACGAAACCCATAGGCTTTTCTGGTAGTCACTTTTACCTT
>JAKQGS010000462.1 GCA_029556045.1 Pseudomonadota bacterium
TCACCACAATGGGACACAGTATCGGCTTCGATATGACCGGGATCTTTGATCTTTCCATGTAATAGCTCAATAGGAATCATGTTTTTAAGGCTCACTCCCTGCGTGGTTGAAAGTCCTCGCTTAAATTCGGCCCGGTAGGGCTTAAGCAATCGATCAACAGTTGCAGCACTTATGCTGGTTAATTTGTATCGCATTTCCTCATGGCATAAAGGATCCTTGTAGTGCTTCAGCCACAAAGGAATTGCTGCGATCATCTTCTTGGAACATGGTCTTCCCATAGCTAGCCAGAGTTGGTGCAAGTGAAACCCAACCTCCTGGCCGTATTTGGGGCGCGGCCCAGGCTTTTTAATGCGCAAATTTCGACGGCCATTAAGTAGTTGAATGGCATATTTGCGGTTATAGCCACAGACTTGGCAAAACTCGTTTAGTATCTCTTTCTGCCCCTTTCGATCTGCTTTTTCATAGCGTTCGCTAATCGCATTAAGGTACTCTCTCCTAGCCTCGAGACTCATCGGCTTTGACTCCTTAGTCATCTGTAACCCCTTGATTTGGCGATCTAGGGTTACAAGTTTATGAGTCAACGAGGCTCCCACTCAATTCTTTCTTACCCGTTTCGGTTACCTTTAATTTGAGTCAACTCGCGGCGAATTCGGGCTTGAGTGTCAAAGATTTAAACGATGTGCCAGGAACGCAAACACTGACGTCCCCTGCTCCCAAATATTACGCTCTGTTTACAGACGATTATCATTGATGGCCCCTGGCACCGTCTTTGCTGATCCCTCCTGCAACGGGATGGTCCCGTTGGTTGCGACTGCTGAATCTCTTAAACCTGAACCTGAGTTGAGTGGACTATGAAAAAGAAAACCGTCAAAAGCAAATCATCAGCAAAATCCGGCGAACGTCCTGCCAGCAAACGCACACGAAAAAAAGCAGCAGAAAAAAAGCCCGAACTTTACCGTTATAATAACGCCGGGGTAGGCAGTTTTGTTCATAAACTGGAAACCAAGGCATCGGAACGAGGTGTGGCATCCAAAGAGCCGCTTGTCATGGGCAAAAACACGCTGATCATGCTGAAGGAAAAGATGAAAAAGAACTCTGTTCCATCGGTCTCACGATGGCAACGGATGAATCGTTTCTACCTTGGGATCGCCATGATGGTGGCACTGGTGATTGGCACCGCATACGCGACCTATACCATGGCCCATCATTGGTTTAAATCCGAAGCCCCCGTCGTTTCTGATGTGGTGAAGTGGGAAGATTGGATTAAAAATACCAGTGGCCAAGAAGACGCCTTTAAAGGTCCAGTGACCAAAGAACTCTCGGCTAAATCCTATCGTCATCAATCAACCCTGCTCAAGCGGGATTTGCATAAGGACCGCGGTGCCATCCAAGGTCATAAAAAAGCAAAACACACCCCGAAGGTCGTTAAAAAGACCGCCCCTCATAAAAAGAAGGGTCTGGCCCTGAAAAAAGGCGCGAAACCGGCCAAGAAAAAAGTGGTGCGTGTGGCTCAACACTCCAAACGAAGCAAATCACGCCGTTGATGATGTCAGGGTTCAATTTTTAATAATCTGAATCAGAAAACCCCTCATGCGAGGGGTTTTTTAATGACGTCACGCAGGAAAATGAGATAGAGCCAAGCGGTAGAAATCACAGGGAGACTTCACGATTTGACCGTGCCCACCAGACAAAACCCATCGCTGACTTCCGTATCGCCATCGTGGGGACTCTATGTGCACATTCCCTTCTGCTCTTATCTTTGTCATTACTGTGATTTTGCCAAGACCGCCCTGTTTGATCAGGCATTGATCCAGGGCTATTTTCGTCGATTGCAGCAGGACCTCGAGCTTTGGCTGACATTTATCACAGCACAGGATCCGGACTTTCGTTTCGATTCTATTTTTCTGGGGGGAGGAACCCCCGGTCTCTTTGCGCGGGAGTACGAGGCGCTGGCGGCCCTTTGGACCCCTTGGTTGCGGCCGGGGGCCGAAGTCTCTCTGGAAGCCAACCCAGACAATATCACGCCGGAGGCGTTGCGCACCTGGAGGGGTCTGGGATGGAATCGTCTCAGTCTCGGGGTTCAGAGCTTTCAAACCAGCGGCCTGCAGGCGCTCACCCGACAACACGGAGTGGAAGTCTCGCGCCGGGCTATCGATACGGCCCTGGCGGAGTTTCCCAACCTGAACATCGATCTGATCTATGGTTGGCCCGGACAGTCCCAGGAACTGTGGAGCCTTGACTTGAACAATGCCGTCGCTATGGGTCTACCGCATCTCAGCCTTTACACGCTGACATACGAGTCCCGGACCCCCATTGGGCGGCGGCAGCAGAGGGGACTGATCCGAGCCGCGGATGACGAGGAACTTTTCTCCTACTATCGCATGGCGCAGGAGCAACTCCTGAACGCGGGCTTTGAGCAGGAAGAGGTTTCCAACTGGAGCAGACCAGGATTCTCCTGCCAGCATAATTGGCTCTATTGGCAGGACCAAGGGTTTCTAGCGATTGGCTCCGGTGCAACCGGGTATATTCCTGCGGCAACGGGGGCGGGGATTCGCTACCGCATCAGCGGGGATATGCGGGCCTATGCGCGCGGGGGAACTGATGGGGCCGGGAATGCTCCTGGTTCCATAGAAGACATGATTGCACTGACGGCGGGTCAGGTGGAGCAGGAGCGGGATACAGATGCCTGGATTTTGGAATACGTGGGGTCCTCCTTGCGGACCCGGCGAGGTGTTGATGTGCAGTCTATCGGTGCCAAGACCGGACGGGTTTTCCGGCCACGGCCAGCGCTGCAAGAGGGGTTGAAGCAGGGGATCTTGTCTCTAAAAGATGAAAGATTTATAGTGGTTACACCAGAAGAATGGTTTCGGGAAACCTCATGGTCGGTGGAGGTTTCTATGTCTTTTTTTAATCATTCTATTATGTTATAAACCGGGTCCCACAAATACAGGGCCTATGGATACAGGTAAGGAGTCATCATGTCACCCATTGAAAAACTAAAAGAGATTCGCCATTTTTCTGGTCCCGCCGTGACCAAAGGTTTGCATGATGACGTTCTGCTGGCCTTTATGAAGGATTACCCCCAGCTGAGTCAGGCGATCGATGAAGCTCACACCCTGCATCTCCAGTATCGCCGGGAATATCCGGATGTCATGAAGATGGGGGAAGACGAGATGATTCACTTCCTGCAAAAGGATCTGGTGAACTTTTATCAGGAATACAATGTGAACCCCTATGTGGCTTTGACGGCGCGGGGGCCCTGGCTGGTGACCATGCATGGGGCCGTGTTGCATGATTCCGGCGGTTACGGCATGTTGGGCCTTGGACACGGTCCCGACGCTGTGATTAAAGCCATGTCACAAAACTATGTGATGGCCAATGTTATGACCGGATCCATCAGCCAAAAACGTTTGATTGATCGCCTGTTCAAAGAAATTGGACGCAACCGCAAGGGCGATCGCAAAAAGCCTTTTGACAAATTTTTGTGCCTGAACAGCGGCTCCGAATCGGTGACTCTGGCGGCACGGATTTCTGATCTCAATGCCAAACAGTTGACGGATCCCGGTGCACGGCATGCCGGAAAGAAAATCAAGTTTCTCAGCGTCAAGGGCAGCTTTCACGGCCGCACCGAACGTCCTGCCCAGGCGTCGGACTCCAGCCAAAAGGCCTATCAGGCATTGGCCTCCTTCCGTGACCATCATCACCTCATGACCGTGGAATCCAATAATGTGGTGCAGCTTGAAGCGGTTTTTAAACAGGCTGATGCGGAAAATATCTTTATTGAAATGATGTTTATTGAGCCTGTCATGGGGGAAGGCAATCCCGGACAGTCCACGACGCCAGAATTTTACAAAGCAGCACGCCGACTGACGAAAGAGCGTGGCACCCTGCTGATGGTGGACTCTATCCAAGCGGGTCTGCGAGCACATGGCTGTCTCAGCATCATGGACTACCCCGGTTTTGAAGAACTGGATCCCCCGGATCTGGAATCGTACTCCAAGGCCATCAATGCCGGCCAGTATCCCCTGTCGGTGCTGGCCATGACCAGGGAAGCCGCGTCACTATATAAGTGCGGTGTCTACGGTAACACCATGACCACCAATCCGCGGGCGCTCGAAGTGGCCTGTGCGGTTCTTGACTCCATTACGGACGAGATGCGTCGCAATATTCCAGAACGGGGTCGGGAAATGGTGGAAAAATTCTTCGGCCTGCAAAAAGAGTTTCCGGGGGTGGTGCTGGGGGCCCGTGGTACAGGTCTGTTATGCGCCGTGGACCTCAAGGAAGAGGGTTACCAAGTGGTGGGCCATGACGGGATCGAGAAGTACCTACGTCTGAACGGCATCGGTGTGATCCATGGGGGTAAGAACAGCCTGCGTTTTACCCCTCATTTCTCCATCACCTCGCGGGAAATCGATCTGATCATTCAGCATATCCGTGAGGCTTTGAAGCACGGGCCAATCTATAACTGATCGTCTATACCGGAAAGAAATCCACCATCATCGCAAAGCACTCCTCTTCGGGGGAGGGCTTGATGATTTCACGGCTGTCCGTCAGAGCCTGTCGCAGTAGTTCCTTAATCTTTTCGGCATCCCGCAAACTCATGGTGTGCGCACCGGTATAGTGGATATCCGTAAATCCTCGGGAAAGTTGCATGTGGGCGGTGGCTCTCTGGCGCCAGCTGAAGTGATTGACCACATTGTGAATGCTTTCGATGGGAAGATGCATATCATTTTGTGTAGGTTTCCAGCCCCCCGGGCGTTGCCGTTTGATCATGCCCATTCGTTCAAGTCCCGCCAGGGTTTCATTCACCAGAGCGATTGGCAGAGAAAGGCGCTCAGCGATCAGTTGCGGCGTCTGATACCGTTTGATGCTGGTGAGCATGTGAATCGCCGCCCAATGCCAGGAGGAATAATAGGCGGCGCACATCTCCTCGTTTAACGCCTGGACTGACTTTAATCGCTGGCTGAGATCGGATGCCTGGCGTTTGATGTCCCTCTGTTTATCCTGCAGGATTTTTTTGAGATGTGGGGAGCCAGCCCGGGCCAGAGCTACCAGGTTTAAAAAATAGTCGGTATCCAGTTGCGGCAGACTCCAGAAGATGCACAGGCCGGCAGCATGATCGGGAGTGATATGAATGCTGCCGTGCAGCACCTGTGAGAGGTAGGAGCGTTGGCACCCTGCCGCCTGTGCCATCAGGGTCTGATAGCCGCGAACACCATGATTTTGGTCGATATAATGCCGGATTACGTCCTGATAGGTGTTGAAATTGACGAGATTCATACGGAAAAACCCCTATTTATTTGTTTAAAATATTTAAACAAAAGATGCGAATATTTATAAATTTAATCTGGAATTAGCAAGTATGGAAAGGGTAGAAGCGGGGTGGGAGCCGAGGACTCGGTCCCCAAAATAATAGCAACGAGTCCAAAATTCGAAGAATTGGAGTCTTTTATGAAAACCATGTTAATGACAGCACTTGTCTCCCTGATGTCCTTTCAGTCCGCTTTCGGCGGTTCCAGCTCTAGCGCGGGTGTACCCAATCCAGCTTCGGTGTATTGCGAAAACGTTGGTGGTGAGATTGTCCGATACCACGAAGATCGCGGTGTGGCATCCCTATGTGCCTTTGGTCGGGCCATGATTGGCGGCTGGACCCTATACTACAATTCGCTGGCTCAGATCGATCCGCAGCCCAAAGCGGTGGTGGCCTTTTTGAACCATGTTCCGTTTGATGCGGGTTCCATGGGCGGCGGCATGGGTATGCCCAACCCTGCTTCTGTGTATTGCCAACAGGTTGGCGGAGCTCCGATCTTAGGGACACTGGATAGCGGTGATCAATTGGGTATCTGCCAGTTTGATGACAATTCGTCCATTGATCAGTGGACGCTCTTCCGTGGTCCGGAAGACGAAGATGGTGCGGTTCTGGCGCAAAAGCTGGCTCGCTAAGTTCGGTCATACGCAATTTTTGACAACGCATACCCAGCAAAATGGAGGAGCCCGACAGGGTCTCCTCCATTTATCAACGATCAATGCGGCATCTATTTCGCAATCGAATTCAAAAGCCGCAGGTAATCCTTGGTCGCCTGCAGGACCATCTCACTCAAAAATTGGACAAAAGCCTCATAAGGCTGCGATCCCGTTTGGTAGCCTTTGATAACGCTCAAATATCCATTTCGTTTTATTGGCGGAATGTGAGTAACCACATGGCCTGTCTGCAGAAGTGCCAGATTCATCACAAGTCTGGCGGTTCTCCCATTACCATCCACGAAGGGGTGGATATCGACGATTTCCTTGTGAACCCTTGCGGCGAATTCGACTGGATGGAGGTGTTTTCGCGAATCATCCAGAGATTGCACAAAAGTCTTCATTAAATGAGGGACTTCCTGAGCAGGAGGTGGCACATAATCGGTGCCTGTGATGATCACAGGCACTTGACGATAATGCCCTGCATTATCCGGATCTATTCGGTAATAAAATAAATGATGCAGGGCCAGGATATTGGCTTCTTCGATCCTGTTCGATTGCGAAAGATCCCACATCACGTTGAAGGCTTCACCATGGCCAGCCGCTTCATAGTGATCACGAAGCGGCTTACCAGCGACTGTCAACCCGTCCTCCAAAACGATCTTGGTTTCGGTTTCTGTCAGAGTGTTGCCTTCCAAAGCATTGCTGGAGTACGTCAGGCCGATTCGGTAGTAACCCTTTATCTGCTGGAGTAATGCCGGTGTCAGGATTGGGCGAACCTTTTGGACTTCCTGATTGAGTGCGTCAATTTCGGTCAATAAGTCCCTGAATTTCATAACGCCCCCTTATGATTGCTTAATGCTTAGGTTGCCATAAGGCCGATATTAGGTCAAACCACGCGATCTACTGAGAAACAATCACTGGTTGGTCACATTTAAATCGGGCGCAATTTCTTAGAAATAACTTCTATAGCCCCTTTAGCTGACTGATGAGTGCTTCGGCGGTTTTTTCCCGCATGCCGGGTACCGCCATGAGTTGTTCCCAGGTGGCATGCTGCAAAGCCTCCAGGCTGCCGAAGGTCTGCAATAATTTCTGGCGCATTTTGGGTCCGATGCCCGGCACCTCATCCAGTATTGAGCCAGAAAACTGCTGGGCTCTTTTCTTGCGGTGGAAGGTGATGGCAAAACGATGGGCTTCATCCCGCAATTGCACTAACAAGCGATAGGCGGATGAGCCTTCTTCAAGAGGGTGGGGCGTGGGATCATGCGGAAAAAATATCCGCTCCTGCGAACGCTGCAGAGTGGTGCCGTAAGTGTGATCGTCATTGAGGGATTTGCTTTTGGCCAGGGCTACGAAGGGAATGTTCAGATCGGGAAATTCCGCGGCGGCATCCAGCGCGGCGGAAAGTTGTCCCTTGCCACCGTCGATCACCAGAACGTCGGGGGCATCGTCCTCCCGCACCGCCCGCTCCAGGCGGCGGGTGACCACTTCCCGCATACTGGCAAAATCATCGGGTCCTTCGGTCACAGTTTTTACCGTGTAATGACGGTAGTGATCCTTGGCGGGTTTGCCGTCGATAAAACAAACATTGGAGGCCACGATGGATCCCCCTTGGAGGTTGGAAATGTCGATGCATTCCATGCGATGGGGCGCGGTGGGAAGATTAAGAAACTCTCGCATCATCTCCAGCTCAGCACTCTTACGTTGGTGGCTGCGCTGCTCCTGTTCCCCATGGTGCTTGGCATTTTTATGGGCCATTTCCAGCAGCTCACGCCACACCCCTTTCTGACGGTACAGAATATGTGGTGGTTTTTGATCCTCGGTTCCGAGGGCAACCTCCAGATCCTTGTGGTCGGGCAAAGGAATCGGCACGATAATCTGCTCGGGCGGCGCACGGTGGCCGTAATACTGCAATAGAAAGGACGTCAGAGCTTCTTCCGGTTCGCCGGCAGCGCTTTCCACCAGGAAGTTGTCACCGCCCAGGATCACTCCGTCGCGGATCATCAGGGCATGAAAACAGGTTTGGGATGGATTATGGTGCAATGCGATAACATCGGCGTTTTCCACTTCGCGGATGATGACCACCTGTTTGGATGATAGACCTTTCAGTGCATTGATCTGATCACGGTAGTGAGCGGCCAGTTCGTATTTTTCACTGGTGGCGGCTTCCCCCATTTTAGATTGCAGGTCCCGAATCAGATGGCGGTTTCTCCCCTCCAGCAGCGCCAGAGCGTCCCGGACGGTTCCCACATAGGTGTCGCGGGCTACTGGGAGGGTGCAGGGTCCGAGGCACATTTTCATATGGTAGTAATTACAGGGACGTTTGGCGTTTTTAAACTCATGCGGTGTGCAGCGGATCAGGGGAAAAATGCGGTAGATCATCCTTAACATGATGGCCAGCAATCCCGCATTACCAAATGGACCGATGTAGGTGGCTCCGTCATTTTGATAACGGCGCACCTTTTCGATGCGGGGCCAGGGATCCAGAAAATTCACCCGTACATAGGGGTATTCCTTATCATCCCGCAGCAGAATGTTGTAGCGGGGTTGGTGATGCCGGATCAGAGTGCGTTCCAGCAACAGGGCTTCCACTTCGGTGTGGCAGATGATCAAATCAAAATCCTGGATGTCCGCCACCAAGGCGCGGGTCTTCGGGGAGTGATCTCCCTGGTGAAAATAGGACGACACTCTGCTTTTCAGGTTTTTGGCTTTGCCCACATAGATGATATCGTGGCGCTCCCCTTTCATAAGGTACACACCGGGTTCATCCGGAAGGGATTTGATTTTTTCCGCCAGGGTGGTCATGGCGACTCCGGATCCGGGTTGGCACTATCGCTGCTCCAGGTCAGAAGTGTATCCTTCAGGGCGGCCAGCATGTCCCGCAATTCCGCCGCTTGTTCAAAATTCAGATTTTCCGCCGCTTTTTTCATCTCGCGGGTTTTCTTTTGAATCAGCTTTTCCAGGTCGGCGATCGATTTTATGCCGTATTCCTTTAGAATGCGGTCCGCCTGTGCCTGCGGCTTGTGCCCGTCGTCGGTAGCCAGACCATAGATTTCCCGCAGGCCGGGCTGCATCTGCTTGCGGATGGTTTGTGGCGTGATGCCATGGGCTTCGTTGTATTCATGTTGGATCTGACGCCGACGTTCGGTCTCCGCGAGGCATTCCGCCATGGCGTTCGACACTTTGTCTGCGAAAAAGATCACCCGACCCTCCGCATTTCGGGCGGCGCGTCCTACCGTCTGGATGAGTGATGACCGGGAACGAAGAAATCCTTCCTTGTCCGCGTCCATCACCGCCACCAACCCCACTTCCGGCAGATCCAGACCTTCTCGCAGCAGGTTGATGCCGATGAGGACGTCGATTTCCCCTTTGCGCAGGTCCCGCAGGAGTTCAATCCGTTCGATGGAGTCGATGTCAGCGTGGAGGTAGCTCACTTTGACGTTCAGGTTCTTGTAGTATGTACTCAGATCCTCCGCCATCACCTTAGTGAGAGTGGTGACTAGAACCCGCTGACCCAGGCCGATGGTTTTTTGAATCTCGCCATAAAGATCATCCACCTGATTTTTGGCGGGGCGGACTTCGATCACGGGATCCAAAAGTCCAGTGGGGCGGATAATCTGCTCAATCACCATGCCTCCGGTGGCTTTGAGTTCCCACGGCCCTGGCGTGGCGGAGACGTGAATCATGATATCGGTGCGCTCCATGAATTCATCAAAATTCAGGGGGCGATTGTCCAGCGCGGAGGGCAAACGAAAGCCGTATTCCACCAGATTGGATTTACGGGCGCGATCCCCCCGGTACATACCACCCACCTGAGGCAGGGTGATGTGGCTTTCGTCGACGATGGTCAGGAAATGTTCGGGGAAATAGTCCAGCAGGGTTGGGGGCGGTTGCCCAGGAGCAGCCCCGCTCAGATAGCGGGAGTAGTTTTCGATCCCCGGGCAAAATCCCAGCTGCTCCAACAATTCCACGTCGTGCATGGTGCGCTGTTCGAGGCGCTGGTATTCCGCATGTTTCCCCAGAGCGCGCAGCTCCCGCAGCCGCACCCCAAGGTCCGTGAGAATCTCTTTGACCACCACCTTCATGTCGTCTCGTTCCGTGACGTAGTGACTATTGGGATAGAGAGAAATTGCCGGCAGCTTCTTTTGCACTTTGCCGGAGATGGCATCGAT
>JAKQGS010000377.1 GCA_029556045.1 Pseudomonadota bacterium
AACAGTGAAACCATCAAAAGCCGCTTTCAAAAGCTGGCGGTGGATTACAGCCAGGTGGAAAAATCCCGCCCCGGCGAGGATTATGTGCCTGACTACCGTTACCTGGTGGGCCTTGGTGGCGCCGCCCTTCCCAACGTGGACGAGGATGCCACCAGCACCGGCATGCTGGCCCTGCACCTCCGCGCCACGGAGAAATTCAACAACCGCCGCAGCGAATTCGGCCTGAACCTGGACGTGTTTTCCGCCACCAGCGCGCTGCTCAATGACTACCCCTCGGAGGGGGATGCTACCACCGTCACCCCGGCGGCACCCACCAGCAACGACCTCAAACCCAAACCGTTTACCAGCGCCATCGGCCTGTTTGGCATCTATGCCCACAACTTTCTCGGGGCGCTGGAAACCTATAACGTGATTCGCCAGGGCATGCATGTCGGCCTGGGTGGCCTCATGTCGTCCGGTTACCTGGCCCCAGCCGCACGCCTCGGTTGGGACGTCTATTTTGGCCGCCGTTTTGTGGTGTCCACCACCGGCATGTTTATCAAATCATCGACGGTCCTGGTGAAAGATCAGAAATTTGAGACCAAGGGGGGAATAGGCTATGAAGTTGCCATGTCTTACAATTTCTAATTTCCGATGGGTCCTGCTGGCGGGCACTTTCGGCCTACAACCCGGGTGCTCCACCAATGATCCTTACCAGGACGTGGTGCAGGGAACCATCACCTACCCCTTTTATCAACCGACCAAACCGCTTGGACGGGACAAGCCGGAGGATCGTTTTGTGATCCGCACCACCGCCGGGGCTTCCGAATACAGTGTGGAAATCCCCTATGCCGCAGATGACTATGATGTGGAGGTCCCCATCGCGGACCTTTCCGGCGGCGAGGGAGAAGCTCCCGTGGAAAAAGATGTCCGCAATCCCCAGGTCACCGACCGGGAACTGGTGGCCAATATGCCGCGACTCAGTGAATTGACGGAAGAGGAACGGGCCCTGATGGACAAGGCCTTTGGCGCCGGAGAAAAAGCCGGTCCCCGTCAGGCTCCCAGTTACATGATGGGCATGGCCAAGGTGGTGAAATATTATAAAGAGCTCAAACACGAGTATGCCCTGGTGGAGATCAACAATTTGCTGGCTTATTACCCCACCAGTATTAAACTGCTGAAGATGAAGGGCACCGTACTGATCAAGCTGGGCAATCTGGAACTGGCGGAAAGAACCTGGTTGCGGGCGGCCGACCTTGCGCCGATGGATCCTGTGATTAAGCGGGGACTGGCCAAACTGCGCAAACGGATAGAATTTAACCAGAGGGTGGCCATGGATCCAACCCGCATGGGTCAGCCGGCTTCATTGCCCCAGGGATTGGAAACTGATCAATCCCAAACCCCAGCTCCCACCACAACCTTCGAAGTCCGTTAGGCGCTGGCACGACTTTACTGATTAAAGACCGGTGAACATTCCCGGTCGGTGCGAACCCGCAGACAGATGGATTTACCGGCGGCAATATCATCCGCCGTTGCTCTGCGGGCGCTGGAGATCCGCACGTCAAAATTCTTGCTGCCCACCATACCGATCGTACCCTCCGCCAGATAAAGCACATCCCCATCGTTAACCCAGGAGTTTTCCCGACCATAGAGACGAAACTTGACGCGGCCCTTGGCTTTTAGCTGTTTCCAGATTTCCGCGACCGTCTGTGAGCCACGCATTTCCAGACTGTTACCCAGATCCGCCTCCTTGAAATCCACCCATTCCCAAAACTGCACCGCAAAGGGGTAAAAAGCCCCCAGCACCACTCCCGTTCCAATTCCCAAATCCTCTGCCGCCAACCGGCTCACCTCAGATTGGTCTTTGGGTTCCATCGGGCAGGTGTTCAGAAGCGGAAAACTCAGCGTATCGGGATCATTGTATTTACCGCGCCAGATGATGCGGCCATTGCCACCGGTACAGGGAAAACCCATGGCGGTCCACATGGACCCCTTTTCCAGACCCGGGCGGCCTTCCGGCGTTTGACAGTGTTTTAATATGCGGGTCACCATAAAATGACCGGCTTCCACAAAGGCGGGAATCTCGTTGCGCCCCTCTTTTAAGGGCAGGCAGTCAGCAGAGGTCGGTACCCCGGAGCTCTGCGGGGGAGGCGTGATTTTGGGGACATCCACGGCGGATTCCTGCGGGCGTTCGGCGGGCATCTGCCCATCCTGTACCGGTTTTTCTTCCGGCACCATTACGGTGGTCGGCAATGTGCTGGCACAACCCGAGATCAACCAAAGAACCCCACTCAAACAACCGATCCAACGGAGCAGCATGACAACATCCTCTTCCCAAACGGCAAAATATATCCCTCACGATAACGAATTGTCACCGCAACAGGCAAGCACTGTTCCTTGAAAACCGGTGGGAAGGAGAACCCCTCCCACCGCAAACACAAACATCACACGGTTGATCGAAGTCCGCCGTGGTCCACGGGCAACCACAGCGCCTCAACCAAAGAGCGACTATCGAAGAAGTTGCAATGCCAATTCTGGTGCTGAATTCGCTTGAGCCAGAACCGATGCCCCCGCTTGGCCCAGGATCCGGTTCTGCGTAAAGGTCGCTGTTTCCGCCGCGAAATCCACATCCTTGATGCGGCTTTTGCTGGTGGAGGTATTTTCGATCTGAATGCCGAGATTATTGATGGTGGAACCCAATCGGCTTTGTTTGGCACCCAAGGTGGCGCGGTTTTCCGCCATTTTTTGCAGGGCGGTATCGATGGTCTGCAGTTTTTCTGCCGCCACCTCCCGCGTGAAATCCCCGCCAGGATCCATTGGACCGACTTCTGATTCGCGGCCGAGACCCAAAATTTCGGCGGCATTGACCTTGATCGAGTCAATATCAATGTTGATGGTGTCGGTATTCGGTACAGCACCATCACCGGCGCCCACATGCACCACCAGTTCCGCGGTGCCGTTATTGCCATCCGCTCCTTGCAGCAGCTTCAGGCCGTTAAATTCGGTGGACTGGGAGATCCGGTCGATCTCGTCCACGAGTTGAATGTATTCTTTGTTGGTGTAGGAGCGCTCCAGGTTGCCAATCGTGTCGGAGGAAGCCTGGGTTGCCAATTCCCGCAATCGCACCAGGATATTAGTGATCTCGTTCATACTGCCTTCCGCCACCTGGATCAGGGAGACCCCGTCATTGGCGTTGCGTTTGGCTTGATCCATACTGCGGAT